>CAIUXU010000082.1 GCA_903903205.1 uncultured Syntrophobacterales bacterium | reverse complement strand
CCGTGCGAAACTCACGATACAGGCTATTTTTCTGCAAATGATTGAACGCCGATGCCCAGTTTGGATACGGTTTGAACCAGTCCGAATACCGGGCACGCAGGCTGGTCAGGGAGCGCTCGTCATCGCTGAGTGATTTTTCATACTCCTCCCGCGCTTTTTCCGGCTGATATACATACTGCGGTGAACGGGGTGTGATCAGGATCAACACCGATTTCTGAAAATCAAGCGTCGTGGCCTTTGAAAACAGGTACTGAACAATAGGAATGTCCTGCAGCAGGGGCACCCCGTCACGCGTGGTGTCCGCTTCCTTCTCGCTGAGACCACCCAGAATCAGGGTTTCGCCGATACGCATCACCACGTTGGCATCCACGCTGCTCTTGGATGTTTGCAAAACGAAAGTGAAATTGACCTGATTATTGGGGGTTGTGATGAAAGTTCGCTGCGCCGTAACCTTCATGCTGATCTTCCCATCCTCCAGATACACAGGAGTCACCGCCAATTTGGTGCCGATCTCTTTCTGTATCTGGATGGGAGCAGCGCCGATGGCACCGCCCGACACCGCCGCATTCAATTCGACTCCCGAGAAAAACTCTGACAATTTGCCGGAGGTAGCAATCAGCGTGGGACGGGCCAGAACCTCATTCCTCACCGAGTAGGTATTGGCGATATTCAGCGTGTAGGCGATCCCCGCAATGCTCATCGCGCGGGTGATCACCGTTTGATCGGGTATAGGCGTAGTGCCTCCGTAAGTCTCTGAATTAACTCTGGAATATGCCGCATCCTTGGTGGGGATGCCAAATTGTATCTGCAGACCAGTCAGCAGGTTCACCCCTTTGGACGTGGTGATATTCTCTTCCGTGTAAACCATCACAACATCCAGCACTACCATCTTGTTTTTGGTACTCTCGGGAACCACCAATGGCGGTCCAGGATCAGGGGCCCCGGGAGCAGGTGGTGGTTGTCCCGGCGGTTGTCCCGGCGGGAACGCCTGCGCAAGCTCGACAGACGGTGGGGGCGCCTGGGGGGTGGCGAACTCTGCCGGTTGCGGAGCGAGAGCTGCTGGAGCCTCGCCTGCCGCCAACTGGATGCGTCCTGCCAAACCGTCGGCCGGAGCGGATTCTAAACTTGTCGCCTTGCCAGCGCCAAACTGCCGGTAGAAGTCACCCCAGTCGCTGATGCGGCGCTCGATATTGTCGGTCAACCGGCTCGCAGGAAGCGCCTTCAAGCGGTTCAGGTACTGGCGGGCCTTTTCCTGGTCACCTACTGCGGCCATGGCCATCGCCGAATTTCTTAACTCCAGAGCATTACTCTGGGTACCGAGCTTTTCCAGCGCGTTGATAGCGCCCGCAGCAATATCCGGGGAGCCGGAGCGGTATGCTGCATAAGCGAGAGCCTTGAGCAGAGCGGGGTCGTCAGAGCGATACAGCAACGCCTCTGCAAACTGCTCCTGCGCTTTTGCAAATCTGGAAAGGTCGATGTTTAGCAAACCGGAATAGTAATAGGCCTGCCAGTTGGAGTGATCAAACTGGATTGCCTGGGCATATCCCTGTTCAGCCAGAGCATAGGCGCCGTTATTTCCCTGGCGCGCCTGCAAATGATAGACGAGGCCGTTAAGCAGATGGTAGTAAGAACGGTCAATGCGCAGGCCCAGCGCCTGGTTGATCTTCTTTGAAGCCTCATTCAGCTTGTTTTCAGTGATCAGGCGAACGGCGTCTGCCGCCATCTGGTCGGACAGGATGCCGCTGGCCTCATCGCCGACTCGCTGCGCCGCAGATACCGGATTGGGTGTCTGACTTTCCCGCACGCCGGCCCAGGTCGCCTGGGACCCGAACAGGCCAGCTACGATGAAAACAAGAACAAGAGAGAGAAAAGCTTTTTTTAATGACGTCATATTTCAAAATCCCTATTGATGCGCGATAAAATGTGAAGTGGCATAGACCATAATCCCGAATTCAATGTCAAGCATTATTATAAAAAATTTATTTGGCGCTGAAATTGACATTCCTGGAGCCCGAGAGAACGATCTGTGGATCCCCTGGCGTGCCACCGTACTCGACGACAAAGCCGGACAGGGTGGCCCGGGTATCGCACGCCTGATCATTCCACATGCCGTTTGAGTAATACGCGGCACAGCCCTCGATACCGCTGAAATTGTTTGGCTCGCCACCGCTCCAGTTGGTGTACGACCCGTTCACCCCACCGGCCGACGTGTAGGCGCCGGAGCTGCTGTTGTTACAGAGCTTCTGGCCGATTTCCGGACCAGCACACCAGTACCAGGTGCGAGGGAATCCCGGAAAGCTTGTCAGCATGCTGCCGCTGCTGCTTACGCAGGCGCCCATCCAGGCCGGGCCCGTCAGGAGTCTCTGAATATACGCATTCTCCGCGGCAGTGGTTGGGGTCGCCAGGTAGCCTTTGAGGCCGTACAGATTGCGTGCGGCAGCCTGAGCCTTTGCGTCTTTCCAAGCCACAGCCGCCCCCGACACAAACTCGTAGAAGTGGCCGTTTCCGGAAAACGCTTTGGCAAAACCAAGCGTAAACTGTACGACGCGCGGGGCGTTCGAGCTGGCAGCCGTGGTGTTGAATTTTACGGTGCGGAGTGCGGCCTGAAAGTCTGCCGGGCTCCTGGCGCCAGAAAGCGTGAGGACGCCGGTGGCGCTGTTGAAACTGCCGGCGATCCCGTTTACCGGCATAAACGCCAGAGAATCGCCAGCAACGAAACCATTCGCAATGGCAACGGTCGCCCCGTTGATCGTCGATGTTCCGACAACCGTGAGATTGGGATCGATCGGGATTGCGCCCTTGTTGAACACAAAACCCGCCTGCCCCGCGCTCACGGTAATGGCCAATCCCTGAGCCGCAGCGACGCTCGTGCCAACCAGAAGCGCCGCAACCAGGATGAACGCCAGCATCATTATTCGCCTCAGTGCAAATCTTTTCATGAATTAAACCTCAGTATTGCGTTGTCAAAATCTCGTTATCCCCATTGGCCATCACGATGGCATCTGCGCCTGTTTTCATCCTTCGTTGCCCTGCTTCGGGCATGGGGGCGAGGAACAGGGTTTAATCCCGATTCCTCATCCCCCTATACCTCATTTCTAATGAAACTCTTTCTTCAAAACACTTTAAACGTCGGTTTGAAAGCGCATATTCTCTACCACGTTATCTCCCAAAAGTTTTCTTGTTGTACGCATTACAGGCAGCCTGGTCGGCCTTGCTGGAGAGCGCACAATTTCGTGGGGTCGTGGCGATGAAATTTGCCGTGCAGGTTGAAAATTCACTTGCCGATTTGGAACTCCTGCAAGACGCGTTGGCGCGGGCTTCAAGGTCACAGATGGCGGCGCTGGCCATGCCGGGCGTACATTTGCGCGCAGCCGGTGGGTTGTAGGCCGGGGCTACCGGGGCAGTTTTGACCCTGACTACAGGCTCGGCAACCGGGGCAGCGGGGGTCGCCGGAGCTACAGGCTTGGCAACCGGGGCTGCGGAAGCCGCCGGGGCCGCTGCCGGGAACTTGGATTTGTTGTACGCCTCGCAGGCGGGCCTGTCGGCCGCGCTGGAGAGCGTGCAGTTGCGGGGGGTCGTGGCGATGAAATTTGCCCCGCAGGTTGAAAATTCACTTGCCGACTTGGAACTCTTGCAGGACTCATAGCCGCGGGCATTAAGGTCGCAGATCGCGGCGCCGGCCATACCGGGCGTGCAAGCAGGCGGCACCGGCGGGGTGTAGGCTGCCGGGGTCGCAGGGGCCGCAGGAACAGCAGCAGCTACTGCCGGGGCCGGGGCTCCAGCGGGGAACTTGGTTTTGTTGTACGCCTCGCAGGCGGCCTT
>CAIUXU010000081.1 GCA_903903205.1 uncultured Syntrophobacterales bacterium | reverse complement strand
TTAACGCCTACAATCAGCATGCTGGTACGTTCGCCAAAGATTGGGATGAGCAACCGGCGCCGACCGATTTACGAGCAGTCGTGAGGCGGTACTTTCGCCACGGCCTTACGGCGGATGTCGGCTGTGGTAGCGGCCGGGATACCGCATGGTTGTCCGAGAACGGGTATCCCGCTATCGGATTCGACCCATCGAAAGGGCTGCTGAAAGAGGCGCGGCAGCGCTATCCGGAAGTTCGCTTTCAGCATGCTGCACTTCCTGACCTCGATTGCGCTACAGACGGAAGCTTCGTGAATGTCCTCTGTGAAACAGTCATTATGCACCTGGAAGCGGAAATTATTGCGCCCTCGGTACGAAAGCTCATGGCCCTCCTCGAAACCGGGGGAACTCTCTATCTGAGCTGGCGGGTCACCGAGAGTTCCGACAGGCGTGATGAGTATGGACGGCTCTATGCGGCATTCGATCCGTCCGTGGTCGTTCAGGTTCTATCAACAGCGAAAATCATTTTGGACGAACAGAAAATAAGTGCATCATCCGGCAAGACAGTGCATCGGATTGTTGTGCGGAAGGTATAACCAGTGTAATTAAGGGTAATTGGGGACTGGAAGGCTTTTCTGAGAGAGGAATGATGCGGAAGATATTGATAACAAAGAAAAAGGGAGGCATATTGGGGTGCGGCATTGCCCTGACGCTCCTGTTTGTCATGCTGGCCTGGGGCGGCGTTGCCTCGGGGGCGGTGATCCGGGATCTTGACAATCTGAGCCAGAATCCCCTTGCCTATCTGGAGAAGAGCACGGCGGATGAACCGCTTCTTTCGCCACAGGAACAGAAACGCCTGAACACCGAAGCCGATCTCCTTTACTTCGCCCCGTGGCATCGAACCGAGCCCCGTCACACCCCGGAGCAGGTCTCCTGGGGATTCCGCGAATATGGGAAGACTCCTGGTTATGGAAAAGGCGGCCGGCCGCATCCCAAAGAGTGGATCCGGAAAATGGCGGTCAACGCCCATCTCGACGATTTCCCGCAGCGGATTTTCCCGGCGGTGACGGTAAATCACACCGATTTCCGACACCTTCCCACCCGCGAGCCCCATTCTCGTTATCCGAAGGGCCCATCCCTTGACAATCCGTTCGACAACTTCCAGGTATCCTCGGCCCCGGCGGGGATGCCCGTTCTCGTGACGCTGGTCAGCCGTGATCGCAAATGGTTCCTCACGGAGACAAGCCACCTTCTTGGCTGGGTTCCGGCGACGGATATCGCGGCCGTCGATCCGGAGTTCATGAAGAGCTGGGAGAATGGCCGTTATGTGGCGATCGTTCGCGACAAGGCTGCGGTGACGGTCGGGAAGCGTGTTCTCTTCAAGACACCTCTGGGGGCAATTTTTCCGACAACCGGCGGGGATACAGAACAGACCTGGATCTGGACGGCAGCGCGCGATACCGAAGGGAAGGCATCTCTCCGGAAGGCGTCGGTGGCGAAAGCGGCGGCGGCGGATATGCCCGTGCCACTCACCCCCCGCCATGTCGCAGGTCTCGCCAGCGAGCTTGCCGGTGAACCCTACGGTTGGGGGGGGTTCTACGGAAGGCGGGACTGTTCCTCGCTGGTTCGCGACATCTTCACCCCGCTCGGCCTCTGGCTCCCCCGCAACTCCGGGGATCAGGCGGTCGCCTGGAAATTTATAAGTTTCAAGAACCTTTCATCAGCGGAAAGGGAGGCCCTGATCATCCGGCAGGGGGCGCCGTGGCGGACGCTGCTCTGGATGCCGGGGCACATCATGCTTTATATCGGGGTACACAATGGGAAACCACTGATCTTCCACAATTTCTGGAGAATCAGAACGCGGGATGCGGCGGGGAAGCGGGGTCAGATCATCATCGGGCGTGCCGCGATTACGACACTCCATCCCGGCGGCGAGCTCCTGAATCTCGATCCCCCCCGAGCCGACCGCCCTTTCGGCATCGAAGGAATGACCCTCTTGGGGGAGCCGCCGGAGAACGGGACGGCGCCGCCGGAGAAAAAACCATGATTCGGAAACCTGTTCAGGC
>CAIUXU010000080.1 GCA_903903205.1 uncultured Syntrophobacterales bacterium | reverse complement strand
GGTGAAGAGATCGGAGAAGTCTGAGCTGGCGAACCCGAAAAGGCCAGTCAGGGAGATAGCGGGAAAGTAGGCTGCCTTGGCCACTCCGATCTGGGCGTTGGCGGCGATGAGGTTCTGTTCGGCCTGTTTGATGTCCGGACGTCGCTCCAGAAGTTCGGACGGGAGCCCCTCCGGCACAATAGGTAACTTTAGATCATCAATGCTCTTTCCGCGGGAAACCGAGCCGGGGTTGCTCCCCAGCAGCACATTGATGGCGTTTTCCTGCAGGGCGACGGCCTTTTGGATCTGGGGAATGGTGGCCATTGCCTGTTCATATTCAGACCGGCTCTGGGCCAACGCCATTTCGTTGATGATTCCGCCCTCATACCGTAGCACAAACAGTTCGTAGGAGTTCCTGCGGAGTTCAGCCGTCTGCCTGGATATCTCCAGTTGCCTGTCCAGGTTGCGGAGATTCACGTAGGAGACCGCTACCGAACTGACCAGGGTAAGGATAACTCCCCGCCGTCCTTCTTCACTGGACAGCAGGGATGCCCTGGCCGCCTCGCTGCTTCGCCTGATACGACCCCAGATGTCCAGCTCCCAGGAGGCGTTCAGGACTGCCTGCTGATTGCCGGTAACGGTGTTATAGCCGGAGGGCAGGGCGTTGCCGCTCTTCTCCGTGACCTGTTGTTGGCCGAACTGGGCCGAGGCTCCCAGTTGGGGGTATAGATCGGCGCGGACCACGCCGTACCGGGCTGCGAACTGATCCACCCGGGCCGTGGCTATTAGAAGGTCCTTGTTTTCACTGATTGCCGTTGCTATAAGCTCGTTAAGCACCGGATCATCTAATTGGCGCCACCAGGCTGTATTGGCCAGAAACTGTGCGCTTCTTTCCTCGATACGCCAGGATGCCGGCGTCACCACCGTGGGACGCTGGTAGTCAGGGCCAACCATGCAGCCGGCCAGAGTCAAAGCGATAAAAATGACCGTGATGAATTTACGCATGGTGCTCACCTTCCTTTCCGCCGGCATTGACTGGAGATTTGGGCAAATGGGAGCCCGTATTCCCCTTCTGGCTGATCTTCTCCACAACATAGTAAGTTACTGGAATCAGGAAGATGGCGATGAAAGAGGAGGCCAGCATCCCGAAGATAACCGTGTACCCCATGACCTGCCTCGATATGGAACCGGCCCCGCTGGCGATGGCCAGCGGCACGCAGCCGAGAATGAAGGCGAAGGAGGTCATAAGGATCGGCCGCAAGCGCAGCTTGGCGCCCTCCAGGGTAGCATCCATGAGAGGTTTCCCCTTCTCGTACTCCATCTTGGCGAATTCGACGATCAGGATGGCGTTCTTGGCCGCCAGACCGATCAGCATGACCAGACCGATCTGGGCGTAGATGTTGTTCTCGAATTTTCCGAAGATCAGGCCAATGAAGGCTCCGGCCACGGCCACCGGTGTTCCCAGGAGGACCGAGAACGGCAGAGACCAGCTCTCGTACTGTGCCGCCAGGATCAGGAAGACGCACAGAAACGAGAAGGCGAATATCACCGCCGGCGAGATTCCCTTCTGGGCCTTCTTCTCTTGGAACGACATGCCGCTGTAATCGTACCCCATCTCCCGCGGCATGGTCTGGGCAAATGTCTCTTCCATCGCCTTCATAGCCTGGGCCGAACTGAAGCCAGGGGCCGCGGTGGCGTTGATCTGGGCCGAGCGGTAGAGGTTGAATCGCATGGTGAATTCCGGTCCAGTGATGCTGCGGATGGAGGTCAGCGCCGAGAGGGGGACTGATTGCCCATCTTTGTTGCGCACATGGAATTGGCCGATATTCTCGATGTTGGTGCGGTAGTCACCTTCAGCCTGGACGTAGGTCTGCCACTGGCGGCCGAATTTATTGAAGTAGTTGATGAAACCGCTCCCCATGAAGCTTTGCAGGACCTTGTAGACATCGCTGATTTCAACCCCCTGCTTCATCACCTTATCCCGGTCCACATCCACGAACAGTTGCGGTACGTTGGGGAGGAAGGTGGTGGTTACACGGGCCAGTTCAGGCCTTTTCATGGCCGCTTCGATGAATTTCTGCGTATTTTCGGCCAGAAACGCGACATCCTTGCCGGCCTTGTCCTGCAGCATGAAGGTGGCCCCGCCCGAGGTGCCGATCCCCATGATGGCCGGTGGCGGGAACGGGAAGCCGATGGCGCCAGGAAGCCCGCCCAACTTTTTCGTCAGGGAGGCCTTGATCGTTTCGTACTGCTCTGCTGGATCCTTGCGCTCTTTCCATTCTTTCAGGGAGATGAAGAAAAAGGCGCTGTAGGTATTACTGACCTGGCTCAGCATGCTGTAACCGACAATCGTCGAACAGTACTGGATGCCCGGGGTTTTCATGATGATCTCTT
>CAIUXU010000079.1 GCA_903903205.1 uncultured Syntrophobacterales bacterium | reverse complement strand
TCCAATTGTCATCGAAGAAGGTGCTCAACTGAGCGCTCTCGTTTTCCAGCCGGTTTTTCGAGAAACTCGCACCGGAAAGGAGGCCTCCCGGGCCTTTACCTCGGAAGAACCAGGAGAAGAACAATGGCGCTCAGCTAAATTGAGCCACCTCTGCTCAGATAAACTGATCCATCCATTGCGGGCAGGGAGTGGTGGTTCTTCGTTCCAAGTAGTGGCTTTTTCCAAGTAGTCGGGCGGAGCGGGGATGGCCGATCCAGAGGCGGAGGGATGGGCTAAAGGACTATGCCTGGGACCTGAGCAGGTCGTTCCAATCGTGGGCGGAAGGGCGAAGGCGTTGGACGGCGGGGTGGAGTTGGATCATGGCGCGAGCCATGGCGTCACCGGTAGAGTCCGCATCGAAGCCGCAGTAAATCTGGCAACCCTGATCCAACAGGGGGCGAAGCCAGTGCGGGTCGGGGCGGGCACCGGCTGTGGAGAGACACCGGCATCCGGGATGGAGGGCAAAGCAACTGATGGCATCGATTGCTGATTCGCAAAGGACCACCGTGGGTAGGGAATGGGCGGGAATGGAGAAGCAGCCCAAGTTTTTTTGGGAGCCGGGTGCCAAGCCGTGCCAAGACTGTCCGGTCGTGCCACGAAGCTCGGCGCCGACGGGGAGATTCTGTTCGTTGTGCAGCAAGAAGACGGCATTGGCTCGGGCATCGGCATAGTGGGTGCCGGAGTCGATCAGTGGTGCCAGCAGCACGGAGGGCAGGCGTCGTTGAGCGATCAGGTAGTCTCTGACGCGGGGCAGTTGGCCGGGAGCCGGGGGTGGGAGCTGTAGCGCGGGGGCGGGCGCCGGTGCGGAGGCTTCGGACGGGGGAACTCCCGAAAAGTGGTCCGAGAGCCAAGCAACGGCCGCTTTAAAGTCCATGTGGTGCAGATGGATGACCAGGTCAATGGCCCCGCCGCCGCCCGCCCCCAGGGTCCAGTTCATGAACTTGGGGCCGGTGATCGAGAGCACGCCTACCGGGGTATGCCACTTGCGCCGGTCGTGGCGGTCAGGTTGGGCGCCGCACAAAGGCAGCACCCGTTCCAAGGGGATGGTCCGCAAGCGCTCGGCCAACTCTCGCCGCTGCCCGAAGGTCATGGTTGGGCACAGGGTTCGGCCTCCAGGGTGGCGCGCAGGCTCTTGCAGCCTTTCATATTGATGACGTGGCTGTTTTCGGTGAGCCGGTCAATGAGGGCGGCGGTCAGATGGTCATTTTTGAAGAAAGAACCCCATTCGTCAAAGCCCATGTTGGAGGTGATGATGGTGGGCTTCTTCTTGTGTCGTTCATGCATGATGGTAAAGAAGAGCCTGACCTGGACCGGGTCGACCTCTGCGTAGCCCATTTCGTCGATGAGCAAGATGTCGAAGGCGATGTATTTTTTAAGCACCCGGTTTTCGGAATGGTCGGCGACGGCGGCGTAGAGTTCGTTGATGAGATCGGCAAAGAGCACGTAGCGACCGCCGTAGCCTTGGTCGATGGCGTGGATGAGGAAACTGGTGGCCAAGCCGGTCTTGCCGCAACCGCTGATCCCCAGCCAGATAAGGTTCTGGTGGTGTTGCATATAACCCAGCGTGTCGTAGATGGCCAGGATCCGTTTCTTGTTAAGCTTGGGCTGGCGCTCGAAGGGATAAGTCTCCAGGACCAGAACTTCCGGGATGTGGGCGTGCTTGATCCGGAGTTGGTGGGCATTCTCGCGTTTGCGTTGGTATTCCTCCTGGAGCACATGGGCCAGCAAATGCGCGTGGGAGAGGTCCTTGTCGGCGGCCAGCTTGAGGTATTCCTCCCAGTGGGCCGAGAGGTTGGCCAGGTGCAGATATTTCAAAATGTCGGTCGGTTCTTTATTCATGGTCGGTGGGGTTTGGGTCAGAGGGTAGCTCGGGGAGATCGGTCAGGGAGCCTTCCTGGTAAGCTTCGCGCTGGTGGAAGGCCGCATCGATTTGGACCAGGGGCACCTGGCCCGG
>CAIUXU010000078.1 GCA_903903205.1 uncultured Syntrophobacterales bacterium | reverse complement strand
GGATATAATATATCCAAATGGCAATGTTACCAACAGCACTAATTATCTATAGTTATTAAAAGTGTAAAGATAACAAGTTCATATATCTTAAATCTTCAGTGGCATATCTCTTGCTGTATAGCCGGCAAACAATTCTCTTGAAAGGAGAGATGAACCGTGTCACTGATTTCAGCGAATCACATCAGCAAGGAATACCGGGTGGGGGAGATGGCGGTCCAGGCCCTCAGTGATGTTAGTTTCGAGATCGAACCCGCCTCGTTCGTCTCTTTTGTCGGGCCTTCGGGAAGCGGCAAGACGACGCTCCTGAACCTGCTCGGCTGCCTCGACAAACCGACCGAGGGGACCTTGACCGTCGCCGAAACCGACGTAGCCTCTTTGGATCGCAAGGCAAGCGCCGCGTTCCGGGGAAAGACGATAGGCTTTATCTTCCAGGATTTCAACCTTCTGCCCGTCTTGACGGTGTATGAAAACATCGAATACCCCCTCCTCATGGTACAGAAGGTTCCGCCTGAAGAGAGAGAGCGGCGGGTGACCGCCCTTCTGGATGCCGTGGGGATGGCGGATCAGAGGGACAAATACCCCGACCAGATTTCCGGAGGACAAAAGCAGCGGGTCGCCATCGCGAGAGCATTGGTGACCAACCCCAAGCTGGTCCTGGCAGACGAACCCACCGCCAATCTGGACCATGATACGGCCTACATGGTCTTAAACCTGATGAAAAAGATGCGAAACGAATTCAAGACCACCTTTATCTTCTCGACCCACGACCAGAAGATCGTCGGCGAGGCAGAAACGATCTTCACGCTTGAAGACGGAAAGCTTAACAGTGCAAAGGGCAAGGGAGGAAACGGCAATGGGTAATCTCTTTAAAATCGCGATCCGGAATCTGCTCCGGTATAAAAGAAGAACGCTTCTGACCGCCTCCCTGATCACCGTGGGCGTGGTCTTCGTCCTGGCTTTCGTTTCCATTTCCGGCTCGTTCAAGAACATGATGATTGGCCAGATCACGGACTCCATGCTGGGACACCTGCAGGTGCACCGCAAGGGCTTTGTCGCCTCGATCGAGACGTTGCCCCTCAACCTCAACCTCAAAGGGGGCGCCATCGACCGCTTGGAAAAGATTCTAAACGGGCAGCCGGAGATCGATGCCTACTCGCCGCGGGTAAAATTTGGCGGCATGTTCAGCAATTTTACGGAAACCTCGAGCATCCGGTTGACCGCAATCTACCCGGAAAAAGAGTTCAAGACGGTTCCGCTCCTTCCCGGAAGGGTGACGAACGGCAGCAAGGAGCTCAAACCGGGCGGGATTCTGATTCCGGAACTGCTGGCCCGGGGGATGAAGATCAATCCGGGCGACGCGGTGGTCATCGTGGCTACCAATGCGGACGGCTCCGTCAATGGCAAGCAGTTCACCGTGACGGGTGTCATGGAGAGCGCGACCGGCCCCGGCGGGAGGGACGGTTACGTCCACATGGATGATGCCAGGGAGCTCCTGCGAATGGATGGTCAGCAGGTGAG
>CAIUXU010000077.1 GCA_903903205.1 uncultured Syntrophobacterales bacterium | reverse complement strand
GACCTCGGCTACCGCAAGGAGAAGGAGTTGTTCTGGATAGCGAACGTCGTCGCAGCCGTCATTTCCGTGGCGTTGATCATTCTCTATTTCCGGTTTTCATAGGATGCGGACATGCTGAATCATGATATCCTCATTGTCGGCGGCGGTTTGACAGGACTCAGGGCGGCCGTCGGTCTCTGCGACCGGTTCGACGTGGGGCTGATCTCCAAAGTCTATCCGACCCGATCCCACTCCATCGCGGCGCAGGGAGGTCTTAATGCGGCCCTGACCAACAATCCCGAGAGCCGGGATGATTCCTGGGAAAAACACACCTTCGACACCATCAAGGGGAGCGATTACCTGGCCGATCAGGATGCCGCGGAGATCATGTGCAAAGAGGGTATCAAGATCGTTTACGAGATGGAACACTGGGGATGCCCGTTCAGCCGGTTTCCCGACGGCACCATCGCCCAGCGGCCGTTCGGCGGCGCCGGCTATCCGCGGACCTGCTATTCCGCCGATATCACAGGTCATGTGCTTCTTAACACCCTCTATGAACGGGCCGTGGCAAAAGGGGTCAAGATCTATCCGGAATGGTTTGTCACCTCGTTGTGCATCGAAGAGGGCCTCTGTCACGGTGTCATCGCCCTGGATACTCAAAAAGGCTCACTCATTCCCGTCCGGGCGAAAGTGACCTTTTTTGGCACCGGCGGCTACGGGCGGGTCTTCCAACAGTCCACGAACGCCCTGATCAACACCGGCGGAGGCATCGGGATGGCCTACAAAGCGGGCGTCCCTCTCAAGGATATGGAGTTCGTCCAGTTCCACCCCACCACGCTTATCGGCACCAACATCCTCATGTCGGAAGCCTGCCGGGGCGAGGGCGCCTACCTGGCCAACAACCAGGGGGAGCGCTTCATGCAACGCTATGTGCCCACCGCGATGGAGCTGGCGCCACGGGATATTGTCTCCCGGTGCATCCAGACAGAGATCAACGAGGGGCGCGGATTTGACCACCCTCTGGGGAAGTACGTCCATCTCGATCTGAGGCACCTGGGAGCAAAGAAGATCCTGGAGAGGCTTCCCGGCATCCGGAACATCAGCATCGATTTTCTCGGCGTCGATCCCATTACCGACCCGATCCCCATCCAGCCCGGACAGCACTACTCCATGGGAGGGATCGACGTCAACGCACGTTGCTCCTCTGACGTCCGCGGCTTCTATGCCGGTGGGGAATGTTCCTGCGTCAGCGTCCACGGCGCCAACCGGCTGGGCGGTAATTCACTTTTGGAGACCATCGTTTTCGGAAAACTGGCGGCGCAGGCGATCGACGAGGATATGACGAAGAGCCCCTTGCCCCTGCCGGATGAAAAACCTCTTCTCCGAATGCAGGAGGCCATGGAGGCCAAGATCCGGCGACTGACGGAACCCGGCCGGGGAGAGAAGGCCTATAAGATCCACGCGGAACTGGGCGTCACGATGACCGAAAAGGTGGGGATCTTCCGGACCCGCAAGAATCTCGATGAAGCACTGCAGGTTCTCATCGGCCTCAAGGAGCGCTATCGTCAGGTCGGCGTCTCCTCGGCGGTCCGCTACATGAATTACGAGCTGATCAATACCCTGGAGCAGGAATATGTGCTGGAAGTCGCCCATACGATTATCCTGGGGGCCATCCTTCGGGAGGAGAGCCGGGGCGCCCACTTCCGGCTGGATTTCAAGACCCGGAACGACCAGGACTGGCTGAAGCACACGATCGCCAGAATCGGTCCCGACGGCGAACCGGCCATCTCCTTCAAAGAGGTGATCATGACCCGGTACCAGCCAATGGAGAGAAAATATTGATCAAGGCGAATGCATACACCTTCAAGATTCTCCGGTATGATGCGCAGGATCCGCAAAGCGAGCCCTGTTTTGCAACCTACCGGATCAATGTCATCCCGGGGCTTACGGTGCTGGCGGTCCTGAACCGGATCCGCGACGAGATTGACGGGACGCTCGCTTTCCGCTCTTCCTGCCGCTCCGCCGTCTGCGGATCATGCGCGAT
>CAIUXU010000076.1 GCA_903903205.1 uncultured Syntrophobacterales bacterium | reverse complement strand
GTTTCTCTTTGAGCTCATCCCGGATCATCTGCTGGGCCGGGCCTGTCTCCAGCCCCCAGATCTTTTCCGCCGACCGGATCTCGACCTTGCCGTCGTTGATCCACAGGTAAGAGGGCTTTTTCGCTTTTCCCGTGATGATCACCGCGTCAAAGCCGGAGAATTTCAACTCCGGACCCCAGAAACCGCCGGCCTCCGCCTCTCCGTATGCCCCGGTCAAGGGTGATTTGGCCGCCACGGTATAACGGACCATGCCGGCAATCGGCGCCCCGGAAATCACCGAGGAGGCAAAAACCAGAATATTGTCGGCCGACAGCGGTTCGATTCCCGGCTTGAGCTCTTTGAGCAGATAGTAGGAAGCCAGTCCCCCGCCCCCCAGGTAGGTGCGGTAAACGATCTCTCCAGGTTCTTCGACTGTCACCGTCCCGTAGGTCAAGTCCACCCGTAAAATTTTACCATTATATCCGTAAGGCATATTCGATTCTCCCTTTTCCCATCGGTCTATAGCCACGTTTCCATTATACATAAAAACGCACTCTTGCAAGTCGTTTTCACTCGGGCATCTCCCAACCCTTGAATTTCCGGCAAGATGCTTAACGCCAATCCCTCGCGAATCGCATTGAAAAAGTGATGGAGTTTTGCATGACAAAGGTGATATCGTGCAACAAATTTTTAATCACGCTTCAACTGTGGAGGTTAGATCGATGAATACCTTTTTCGGCAAGAAGGCGCCTTTTATGGTCGCCTTTCTGGTTCTGCTCATGCTCGGCCCATACGGCGACAGCCGTGTCTCGGCCATCGACCGCAATACGTACAAGAGTCTCAAAACCTTCAGCGAGGTTCTCGACATGGTTGAGAAAAACTATGTGGAACCGGTGGAGACGGACAAACTGCTGCAGGGGGCCATCAACGGGATGATCAAGTCTCTCGATCCCCACAGCAGTTTCATGACGGGAGAGATGTACAAGGAGCTTGAGGTAGAAACCCGTGGAAGTTTCGGCGGGATTGGAATTGAGATCACCCTTGTGAAAGACGTGCTTACCGTCGTATCGCCGATCGAGGACACGCCGGCCTACAGCGCAGGGATCAAGGCGGGTGATCAGATCATCCGGATCGATGGAAAGTCCACAAAAGACATCACAATCATGGAAGCCGTAAAAAAACTCCGGGGGCCCAAGGATACGAAGGTGACAATCACCATCCTGCGCGAGGGATTGGCCAAGCCCAAGGAGTTCGAGATGAACCGCAGCATCATCAAGATCCGCAGCGTAAAGTCGAGGGTTTACGACGAGCACATTGGCTATATCCGGATCGCGTCGTTTCAGGAACGGACGGGAGACGACCTGAAGAAGGCCCTTCGGGAGATCGAGGCAAAGGCGCGGCCCCTGAAAGGGATCGTCCTGGACATGAGGAACAATCCTGGCGGGCTCCTCAACCAATCCGTGGAAGTGTCGGACATCTTCCTGAAGTCAGGGATCATCGTCTCCACGCGCGGCCGTTCCAAAAGCATGGAGAGCAAGGCAATCGCCAGAGATGACGGGGATGAACCAACCTGCCCGATGGTTGTGCTGGTCAACGAGGGGACCGCCAGCGCCGCGGAGATTGTCTCCGGCGCCCTGCAGGACAACGGGCGGGCGGTAATCCTGGGTGCGCAAACCTTCGGCAAGGGCTCCGTGCAGACGGTCATCCCCCTGGAAGACGGCGCAGCCCTGAAATTGACGACGGCCAAATACTATACCCCGAAGGGGCGCTCCATCCAGGCTGAGGGGATCACACCCGACATCGTGGTGAAACAGATCCGGCCGACGGAAGAAAAACCGGAAGAAAAGGCAAATGCCGAGAACCACATGCTTCGGGAGAGGGATCTGAAAGGCCATATCAAGTCACCGACGGAGGACAACGTCAAAGTGGAAGATTCGAAGAAGGAAACGGACAATCTGGACAAGGACAACCAGTTGAAGAATGCGATCGATATTCTCAAAGGCTGGGATATCCTGAAAAAGAATATGAAGGGGTGATCGGCGAACTGGAGACACGACGCGGCAAGATGAACTTGGGGACACCTTGCAGCAAGATGTCCCCTTACAGGTCTTTTAAGAAACGTGAAACGATTTCCGTTATTATTTGTGATCTTTGCCGCCGCATCCATTGCGGCGGCTGTCCTTTTCCTTGAACGGGTGGAGCGGGGGACTCCTGTCGGCAAAGTCTCCTCTGGGGCCCCCTTGCGGCAAGCTGTCCCCGTCAGTGAAAGTCCCCGGAAGGAAGCGCCGGGAAACGAACTGATTCCGGAAACACCGGTACGGGAGGTGGCGGAACCGGCAGCGCCGACAGCAGTACCGCAGGGCCGGCCTGTTGCCGTCATCATCGATGATATCGGCTTCGATCTCCGGATCGTGAAAGAGTTGGCCGGAATCCAGGCGCCGATAGCCTTTGCGATTCTTCCCCACACCCCCCATGCCGCAGAGGCTGCCGGATTGCTTCACGCGGCAGGCAGGGAGATCCTCCTTCACCTGCCGATGGAACCCCGTTCCTACCCGGAGGATTCGCCCGGCGCAGGGGCGCTTATGGTCGATATGAACGAGAGACAGATCAGGAGCCAGATCCAGGAGAACCTTGCTGCCGTTCCTTATGCCTCCGGGGTGAACAATCACATGGGGTCCCGGTTCATGGAGGATGAGGCCCGTCTGACCATCGTTATGGAGGAGCTGAAGAAGAAGGGACTCTATTTCGTGGACAGCCGCACCACCCCGGGTTCCCGGGGAAGGGAGGCGGCAAAACGGGCAGGCGTCCGGTTCGCTGCGAGAAGCCTCTTCATCGACCATGTCCCGGGTTATTCGGCCGCCATGGAAATCCTGGCTGGCCCGTTCCGTCGAGCAGGGGAAAATGGCAAACCGGTTCTGATGATCGGCCACCCCCATCCGGAAACCGTGCGGGCGCTCAGAGACGCGCTGCCCCGCTGGCACGCGGAAGAGGTGAGGTTGGTGGCCCTCCCGACCTTATTGGGAACATCCACAGAAGAGAACCGAAATGCACTTGCGGTAAGTGATAAAGCGTCAGACAGGAAGGAAAGAGTGAGATGATAAGACTGTTCTTCCGTAAAACAAGTCTGTTTTTGATGATTATTTTCATGTTTTCAGGGTGTGCGTTCCTCCCCGTGCGGGAAGATCCCTTGGCTCCGCCGGTCACGGCTTCTTCAGCCGCGAAGGCCGGTTTTCACTACAGCATCGCCATCCTGCATGCCCTGAATGAAAACATGGAAGAGGCGATCCGGGAGATGGAGGAAGCGATCGGTCACGACCCGACCTCGCCCTATCTCGCCAAAGAACTCGCATCGTTCTACACGGAAAAGGGAGATGCGGCAAAAGCGATGGTGATCTGTCAAAAGATCCTGCAGGAACATCCGGATGACATTGAGACGCGTCTACTGCTCGGCGGTCTCTACCTGAACCAGAAGGACTACCAGGGCGCCACCGCAGAATACCGACGGGTGATCGTGCTGGACCCGAAAAAAACGGCCGCCCATTTCTATCTCGGTAGCAGCCTCGCCGAAACGAAAAAGCTCGACGAGGCCGTCGTCGCATTCCAGGAGCTCCTAAAGATCGATCCCGAACACTTCATGGGGAATTACTACCTGGCCCGGATCCTGGCTGAAATGAAACGATACGATGAGGCGGAGACCGGATTCAAGAAGACCCTTTCGGTCCGGCCTCAAATCGAGTCGGTCATGATTGAACTCGCCGTCCTCTATGAACGGCAGAAGAAGATCCCCCAGGCGCTCGAGGTGTACCGTAATTTCATCAATCTCTTTCCCACCCGCCTGCAAGCCAGAATCAAGCTGGGGGAACTTTACCTCCAGGAACAGCGTTATGCTGAGGCGGAAGGCACTTTCGAGCAGGTTCTGGCGTTGGATGCCAAAAACCGGGAGGCACGGATTACCCTTGGTCTCATCTATCTGGAACGGGGCCAGCATGAAAAGGCAATCGAGAAATTTTCTGCCTTGATACAGGAATACCCGACGGAGTACCGGCTCGTCTATTTGCTCGGCACCACGTATGAAGAGACCAAGGCCGACGCGAAGGCCTTGGAAACCCTGCGGAAGATTCCTGCCGCGGAGGAACAGTTCAGCAGCGCCCAGATCCGCGTCGGAATGATCCTGAAAAAACAGCAGCGGACGGCCGAGGCGGTCGATTCTCTCCTCCAGGCAATCCGGAAAAAGGGGGACGCCCCTGGTCTCTATGCCTTTCTTGCCTCCATCTATGAAGACGAGAAAAAATATTCCGCCGCGGAAGAGCTTATCCAGGAGGGGCTGCGAATCAATACCGGCAGCGTCGATCTCCACTTCAGTCTCGGGGTTCTCTTTGAAAAAACCGACCGGTTCGAGCAGAGCATCGAGGCCATGAAGACAGTCCTGAAGATGGAACCGGACCATGCGGAGGCGCTTAATTTCATTGGCTATATGTATGCGGACCGGGGGATCCATCTGGAGGAGGCGGAGCGGATGATCCGCAAGGCTCTCCAAATGAAGCCGGGGAACGGATACATGATCGATTCACTGGGCTGGGTCTGTTTCCGAACAAACAGGCTGGAGGAGGCGGTCCGGTATCTGAAGGAGGCGGTGGAGGCGCTGCCGGAAGACGCGGCGATTCTCGAACATCTGGGGGATGTCTATGTCCGGACCGGACAATCCGGGGAAGCGTCCACGGCCTATGACAAGGCGATCCGTTTCAATCCCGGGAACAACCTCCTGAAGAAAAAAATCGACGACCTGAAGCGGGAGAAGACCCGCTGATCCCGTTCTGAAAGCGGACCGGACATCCCCTGAAACCATGGATAAAATGATATTAACCGGTCGCCCTTTTCGACACTGCATCCCGATGCTGCTTTGGATCGCAGCCTTCTCTCTCGTTCTCTCCGGTTGCGCCGGGCGAAGGCCCACCGCTCTTCAGGCACGCTATCCTTCTCCCGAGGCCGCCCTTCGCGCCCTTGCAGTCTCCACATCGGCCGATCAGACTTTCACGGCCACGGCGCGGATCGAAATCAACCACCAGGGCGAGCGATACCCGATGAAGATCGCGGTCATGATGAGAAGACCGGCCTCTCTCCGCGTGGAATCGATCCCCCTGCTGGGCCCCCCGGATTTTTTCCTCTCTGTGGCAAATGACGAACTCCGCGTTTATCTCCCAGGGAGGAGCGCCTTCTACACCGGTCGGGCCGTTCCGCAGAACATCGCACGCTTCCTCCCCATCTTCATGCCGGTTGCCGAGACGATCTCCCTGCTGATGGGCATCGCTCCGGACAATCGGGAGAAGTCGCCCACATTGTTCGGGGAACAAGAGGAAAGGTATTACCGTGTTGACGAGTACGCAGCGAATCGCCGAACGCGATCGCTGTGGATCGATCCGGCCGACAACAGGCTTGTCCGAATCAGGACGTTTGCGGAGGGGGAAACCGTCGTTTATGAAGCCGCTTTCGCGGAGCGCATCCTTGTTGGCGGGGGAGAAGGTTTCATGCCGCAGAAACTGACGATCACCGGAGATGGAATGGCTGCGCTAAGTCTCCGTTACACCGACCTTCGAGCCATCACAGCCGATCCCGAATCTTTCCCGCTCCCGTTCCCGGAGGGGATCGCCCCGATTCGCCTCGATCCCTGATGTGTCAGAATTCAGAATGGATTATTTTACTTCGAGGAGTTTCGCCCGGGCGATCCTCGCCTGGCTTGTATTGGGAAAATCTTTGGCAACCCGCTGCAGCAAAAGTTTGGCGCTCACCTTATCCCCCAATTTCAGGAAGGAGAGCCCCTGTTTCAGAAGAGCATAAGGAACCTTGTTCCCTTCCGGGAAGTTCTTGATGACCTTGTCGTACTCAACAATCGCCTTTTCGTATTTCTTCTCGAAATAATAGCACTCGCCGACCCAGAACTGGGCATTGTC
>CAIUXU010000075.1 GCA_903903205.1 uncultured Syntrophobacterales bacterium | reverse complement strand
GCATCGGCAAGATCGCCTTCGTTTGGCATGTATTTCGTATTCGGATGTGGCCAGTCGGTGCCCCACACACAGCGGTCTGGCGCAGCAGCCGCCAATGCCCGCGCCAGCGGCGCGACATCCGGGTAGAGAGGCCATTGTTTGGAAATTCGATACGGCCCGATCAACTTGAACCAGACGTGTTCGAGCCGGGCAAGCCGGAGCAGGATTTTGAACTCCGGGGATTCCACGCCGCCGGAAGCGGGCGCGTGTCCAAAATGGTCAATGACGCAAGCGACCGGCATTTTTACAATGATCTGCTCCAGTGACGAAACCTGGCCGATTCGGACAAAGAACTGCAGGTGCCAGCCGAGCGGTCTGATGCGCGCCGCCAGTTTCGGCGCCTGATCCAGGGGAAGGCCCGGCGTCTTCGATGAAAGGTTGATTCGGATGGCGCGAACACCGACGCGGTGGAGCTCCTCCAGTTCCGAATCGCTGATGCCCTCATCGACCACCGCCACACCCCGGAAGTTGAACGCCCCCGACGTCAAGGCCGCCACCATACAACGGTTGTCCGTTCCATATATACTGGGTTGCACCAGAACCGCACGCTGGCAGCCGATGGCGCGAAGCATCCGGGCGTAGTCCTGAGGCGAAGCGTCCAGAGGAATGAAAGCGGCGTTCGGCAGGTATGGAAAGGCGTCTTGCGGCCCAAACACGTGCGAATGGCAATCGCACGCACCCTCAGGAAACATGATCTTCGGTGGTCGCGGATCGGAAACGGGACCGGGAATTGTGGTAGGACGCCCCGCTTGGCTGCTGATAGCGCTCATTGCATTTTCCTCACTCATTCGGCGGTAATTGCGCCGTCTTTGATAACCTTGGCCCATTTCTCGGTTTCGGATTTCAGAAATACGCTGAACTGCTCCGGCGTGCTGCCAACCGGCTCGGCAGCCATGCCAAGCAGACGTTCGCGAACATCCGGCATCTTCAGAACCTTGGCGATGTCGGCGTTGATCCGCTGAACGACGTCGCGCGGCGTCCCGGCGGGGAGCATCAGGCCAAACCAGTTGGTGAGTTCATAGCCGGGGATTCCCGCCTCCACCATGGTCGGCACGTCGGGCAACATGGGCTGACGTCTCGGGCCAACGACAGCCAGCGCTCGCAACCGGCCACTTTTGATGTACGGCAAGGCCAGGGGCAAATTGTCGATGCTGTAGCTGATTCTCCCCCCGAGAAGATCGGTAAAACTCGGAACGCTCCCCTTGTAGCTGATATGCAGGACATTAACCCCCGCCATGCTCTTGAAGAGCTCTCCCGCAAGGTGGGGCAAGCCGCCGGCGCCGGAGGAGGAATAGTTCAGCTCGCCGGGTTTCGCCTTGGCCAGCGCAATCAGCTCCTTGACGGTTTTGACAGGCAGCGCCGGGTGAGCCACCATCACAAAATTAACCATCACCACCAGGGAAACGGGGATGAAGTCGCGCCCCATGTCAAACGGCAAATTACGATAAAGGGAAGGGTTGGCGGCAAGGTTTCCAAGCGTCCCCAGGAGCATTGTATAGCCATCAGCCGGGGACTTGGCTACCACATCGGTCCCGATCGTGCCGGAGGCGCCGGCGCGGTTGTCCACGATCACCGACTGTCCCCACATCTCTGTGAGCTTTTGCGCCAGGATGCGCCCCACAATATCGGTTGCGGCGCCGGGTGGAAAGGCCACAATGATCTTTGCGGGTTTGCTTGGGAAATCGGCCGCCGCCGCTGTCGCGGGGAGTGCAAGCAGCACCGAAAATACGAGCAGTATTCCGAACGTCTTAAATATCTGTGTCTTCACGTTTTGCATGGACATCTCCTTTCACTGAGAGCCTACCGTTACCGAAAATTTAACCGAGCCCCTACTCCTGAAATGCTTCCTCCCGCTTGGAGCGGATCGCCGGAAGCAAAGCCGCAACCAAAGCCGCAGCGGCAATGACGAGGATCACGCAACTGATAGGCCGCGACAAAAAAACCGTAGGATCACCCCGGGACATCAATAAGGCGCGGCGAAGGTACTCCTCCATCATCGGACCCAGGATCAGGGCGAGAAGCATAGGTGCAGGTTCGCATTCGATCTTGGCAAAGATATAGCCGAAGAGGCCAAAAAATGCCATTAAAGAGACATCGAACACACTGTTGCTGAGGCTGAACACGCCGATGGCGCAGAAGACGAGGATGGCGGGGTAGAGAAGATGGTAAGGCACCATGCAAAGCCGAACCCATATCCCGATCATGGGCAGATTCAGCACCAGGAGCATGACGTTTCCGATCCACATCGAGACGATGACGCCCCAGAAGAGCTGAGGCTGTTCCAGCATCATGCCGGGACCGGGTGGAACGCCCTGGATGATCATTGCGCCGATCATGAGGGCCATGACCGGGCTCGTCGGAATTCCGAGGGTGAGCATCGGGATGAAGGAGGCCTGGGCTCCGGCATTGTTCGCGGCTTCGGGCGCCGCTACACCCTCGATGGCGCCTTTTCCGAACTCGGCGGAATGTGTCGATACCTTCTTCTCCAACGAATAGGCAGCGAAGGACGCAAGCAAGGCCCCTCCGCCCGGCAGGATCCCGACCGACGCTCCGAGCAACGTCCCCCGAAGGATGGGTGCGATCATCCTCTTCCAGTCTTCTCTCGTGGGCATGAGGGTCGTAATTTTGTTTACGGTCCTCGTTGCCTTGCCTTCCTGTTCGAGGTTCATGATGATCTCGCCGATTCCAAACACCCCCATCGCGACCGTGACAAAGCCAACCCCGTCCATCAATTCCTGAATCCCGAAGGTGTAACGCTGGGCGCCGGAGTTCACATCCGTGCCGATGACACCGATGATCAGGCCCAGCATGATCATGCCGATGGCCTTGAGCAGCGAGCCTCGGGCGAGAACCACGGAGCAGACGAGGCCCAGCACCATAAGGGAGAAATACTCCGCGGGACCGAACTTGAGAGCCACGTTGGCGAGCGGAGGCGCGAACAAGACGATGACAAAGGTTGTG
>CAIUXU010000074.1 GCA_903903205.1 uncultured Syntrophobacterales bacterium | reverse complement strand
TCCTATTGAAGGCGGCATAGAGCGGTGGCATACTTGAATGCCGAACGAGTCGTTCCACCGTGTGGGAATAGGGGACGCTGCTAACTTATTAACTTCATGAAACCTCTCCGGCAGACCCGCTTGCCCTGGCATACCAGCGGTCGATCTGTGCCGGGTCGCCGGCGGGCAGGGCGGACAGGAAGGCAAGACGAGCCGCTCCGGGATTCTTTTTGAGATACCAGGACTTGCCGGCATGATGCAGGGCCGATTGCATATCGCCGGCCAGGAAGCTTTCTCTTCCCGTTACCAGCTCCCGGGCCGCCGCGCGGGTGATCATTTCCAGGATGGAGAGCTCACAGCCGCAGCGGGGGCATTCCCGCACATCTTCACTTTTCTTGCCGCAAGCGGGGCAGGCGATCGTCATCAATCCTCCAGATAGAATAGCATATCGGAGAGAGATTCATTCAACCGGTTAACGGATTCCCAATCATTCTCCGCGATGGCCCGCCGGTTCTGCTCCAACAAATCCTTTAGCTCCGCGGCGTCTTCCTCGTTCGCGTCGGGGATCATCCCTTCCGCCCGTTTGCGCAACGACTTGGCGCGGTTGATCAATTCCTGCTTGTCCGGGAGATCGTCGCCGCCATCCCGTCCGGTGTCTTGTTCGGTATCTTGTTCGCCGTCGCCGTCGCCGTCGTCGTCCCAGTCTGCTTCCAAGTCGCCCTCTTCCCTGAGAAAAGATTCGATATTGGAGCGTTTCTCTTCCAGATTGGCCCCGGTTCCCTTGTTGGCCGTGTCCATGGTCACGGTCCTGGCAAGACCGGTAAGCTTTTCCTTCGCCGTCACTTTGAGAATGCCGTTTACGTCCAGTTCGAGGTTGAGCAGAAGGAGGTTCCCCGCCCTTGCCTTGCTCAGGCCCTTGATCCGGAAATTCCCGATGAAGATCTTATCAGAGGCGACCGGCACATCTCCCTGAAAAATTTCCACCAGAACCTCCTGCTGGTTATCGTAATTGGTGTAAAATAACTCTTCCTTGCCGATGGGGAGGGGCGAATTACGCTTTATCACAGGAACATACAGATCATTTGTCATCCTTCCGCCATATTCCCCGATGGCCCGGGTGCCGAAGGTATAGGGAGTGATGTCCACCAGGATGGCTTGGGTCTTCGCACCGCTCATCGCCGCGCCCTGAATGGCAGCGCCCATGGCGACGATAAGATCAGGATTTATTTCATGATGCGGTTCGATCCCCATCTCATCCTCGAGCATGCGCGCAACCAGGGGCGTCCGGGTAGAGCCGCCGACGAGGATGATCTTGTCGATCGCCTTGGGGAGAAACATGGCGTCCTTCAGGCAGGAATGGACGGCGATCATGGTCTTGCGAAGCAGCGGCCGGATCAGCTCCTCGTATTCTTCCCGGGATATTTCCATGTCGAGATGGCGATCCCCGGCGATAAATTCTTCCCGGATCTTCGCAAACGGACGGTCAGAGAGGGTGCGCTTGGCCTTTTCCACGGCTACCCAGAGGCGGTTCGCCGACTTGAGATCGCTTTTCAGGTCAATGCCATACTTTTCCTTAAAGGGCAGGGCGACGTGATCGATCAGGAGCCG
>CAIUXU010000073.1 GCA_903903205.1 uncultured Syntrophobacterales bacterium | reverse complement strand
GGGATTCTATGGCATTCAGCGCAGCCGCCAGCGCCATATTGCCCTTGAAGTGATGGTGCCCGTAGCTTTCACCGTCCGTGCCAATGTGCACTAGTTGCGATTCCTGGCGCGCATCGTTAAACCCTTCCATGAGCCTGCTGGCGAATCTCTCGCCGTTGGAGAGCAGTCCTTCGAAGGCGACAGCACGCGAGATGGGATCGTCGTAGAAAAATAAAACGATGGTTTTTCCCGACGGCAGCCTGGCCAGGTAGGGCCTGGATGGGTCGATTTTGCCGCCGCCGACCTCCTGCCATTCACCGCCGTTCTGATGCCGGACCCTCCGGGCCTGGCGTGGTGTCAGGATGGTGAAACCGATTTCTTGCTCTGCCAGAACTTCCAAGGTTTCCAGATCAACGGCTGTCTCCGGCAGCCACATGCCTTCGGGCAGGCGTTGAAAACGGTGCTCGAAATCGCGGATGCCCCAAAAAATCTGGGTTTCCTTATCGCGGCGGTTGGCAAGGGGCATAATCATGTGGTTGTATGCTTGGGCGATGGCGGCGCCATGTCCTGAAAAACGCAGCCTGCTCTCCTGGTCGGCTTCGATGATGGCGGCATAGACGATCGGGGACTGTCGTTCCAGCCAGGCGAGCAGGGTCGGCCCAAAGTTGAAGCTGATTCTTGCGTAGTTGTTGGTGATCTCGCGGATGAGCCCATGCTCGTCCAGCAGCCGGGAAGTGGCCATGGTGGAGTAACACTCTGCCGTGACGCGTTCGTTCCAGTCGTGATAGGGATATGCGGAGTCCTGAAGTTCGACTGCCTCAAGCCACGCATTTTCGCGCGGGGGTTGGTAGAAATGCCCGTGGATACAGATAAATTTCTCCATGTAAATCACCTCTATGAAATATGTTTGGATAGCACAATGAAAGCATAAAGCGGTAATTCCATCACAACCTCGCCGTCGGAATCGATTGTGCCGGCAAGTGTGCTGTTAGAGCCTCCCCATTCAATATCGGCGCTGTCCACCAGCTTTTTCCAACAGCCCGCAGAAAGGGGAACCCGGGCGGAAACCGGAGTCTTGCCGGCATGAAAGATGGTGCAGACATCTTCTATTTCGCTCCATCGCCGGATGCACCCGATACGCTTGAGGCCGACTCGAAAGACCTCCGTCCGCGCCGGGTCCGGCGTGGAGAGAACCCCGATACTTTGACGAAGCGCTATAAGACGGCTGTAGAATTCCCACAGGTGGCTGTGAGTTCCGGGTGTGTGGCGCAGTTCCGGTCTCAGCTTGGCGCGGAGAAATGTCTCTTCGGCCTGGGGGTCCGGCGGATCGCCGTCCCAACCAAAAGATGTGAATTCCTCTCGGCGTCCCCGGCGCACCGCCTCGATCAGGTCGGGGTCGGAGTGGCTCACAAAATAAGGAAAAGGCGCTGTTTCACCGTATTCCTCGCCCATGAAGAGCAAGGGCAGGTTAGGAGACAACAGCATGATACCCGCGGTCATTTTAAGGGCCTCGAAGGAAACGATGCGGCCCAGACGATCCCCCTGCATGCGATTGCCAACCTGGTCATGGTTCTGGGAGAAGACGACGAAGCGATGGCTGAGAATGGATCGGCTGGAGTTGCCGTGGCGTCTTTTGCGGTACTCGGAATACTGTCCATCGTAAACGAACCCTTCCCGCAGGGCCTTGAGCAGTTGGTCGAAGGAGCCGAAGTCGCAGTAGTACCCCCGGCGCTCACCGGTGAGAACGGCGTGCAGGGCATGGTGAAGGTCATCGTTCCACTGGGCATCGAGGCCGTAGCCGCCCAGATCCGGCGATCGGATCAGTTGCGTGTCGTTCAGAGCACTTTCGGCGATCAGATGGATGTGTCGCCCCAAGCGGTCAGCCAAGCGTTTGACAGCTCCGGCCAGCTCCTTCAGAAAAGGCTGGGCGGAGAAATCCAGAATGGCATGGACCGCGTCGAGCCGCAGGGCATCGATGTGGCATTCGGCAGCCCAGTACAGCGCGTTTTCGATAAAGTATCGGCGCACCTCGTCACTGAAAGGACCGTCAAAATTAATGGGTGCGCCCCATGGGGTCTGGTAGATGTCCGAAAAATAAGGTCCGAAATCCAGCAGGTAGTTGCCCTCCGGGCCGAGGTGGTTATAGACGACATCCAG
>CAIUXU010000072.1 GCA_903903205.1 uncultured Syntrophobacterales bacterium | reverse complement strand
CGGGCTGGCGAACAGCCTGGATGTACTGGATTCCAACACCCTTCTGGTGTCGGCGGAGAGGAAGGCGGCGTCGGCTCTCTACAATTACGAGCTTGCACTTCTCCGGATGAAGAAAGCTACGGGGACGCTGATTGCTACAGCGGCCGTGAAACAGTAGAATTAACATAAGGAAGGAGTTTTTACATGTTGGGACGAGTATCGTCTTTAACCGGGGAAAACGGATTGAATCGGCGCAGGTTCAGGGTCGGCGCTTTCATCACGGCCATTCTCCTGTGTGCCGCACTTTTTGTAAGCGTGGGCTGCAAAAAACAGGAACAGAAGGCGGCGAAGGAGCGCACGGTCAATGTCCGTGTCTGGACTGCGGAGAGCCGCTCCCTTCGGCCTTTCGTGGAATCAGTCGGGACTCTCAAACCTTACGACGAGGTGGTCGTTAGCTCCGAACTGGATGGAATCCTGAAAACGATTGCAGTCGATGAAGGTTCGCCCGTTACCCGCGGCCAGCTCGTTGCCGAGATCAAGGAGACCGATTACCGCCTTGCCGTGGAGCAGGCGGCGGCCGCTCTGAAGCAGACGGAGGCGGCCCTGGCCAATGCGAAGCTGGAGCATCAGCGCAAGGAGGCCCTCTACCGGGAAGAATTGGTCACAAAACAGCAGTTTGACGATATTGTCGCGCGTCTTGCCCTGACCCTGGGGGATGTGGAGCGGGCAAAAGCAGGGCTCGATCTGGCAAAGGAGAGGCTGACCAAGACGAAGATTTTCGCCCCCATGGCGGGCAGCATCAAGGAGAAAAAAGTCACATCGGGGGACTATATCCGCAATGGTACGTTCCTTGTCTCGATCATCCGGACCGATCTTCTGAAGCTCGCCTTCAGCGTGCCCGAGAAGGATGTGGGAAGCCTTCGGGATGGGCAGGATATCGTATTTACAGTGGATTCATTCCCGGGACATGAATTTAAGGGAAGGGTGAAGACCCTCTATCCCACCCTTGAGGAGAAGACCCGCTCCCTCATGGTAGAGGCGCAGGTGGTGAATCAGGGCGGAAGCCTGAAACCGGGGTTTTTTACCCGCGTGACGCTCTACACCGGGCCGGCAAAAGATACCGTCGTCGTACCGATTACCGCCCTTCTTTACGACAATTCAACCACAAAAGTCTTCGCTGTAGAGGGGGACCGGGCGAAGGAGAAGATGGTGAAGATAGGACGCAAATACGGTGAATTCATGGAGATCGCCGAAGGGTTGAAGGCAAAGGAGATTGTCGTGACGGTGGGACAGAGCAATCTAATGGAAGGGGTGCCGGTCAATGTGGCTCGCTGATACCTCGGTCAAGAGACCGGTTTTTGCCACGATGGCCATCATGGCCCTGGTGGTCATCGGTGTGGTCAGTTATCCGGAGATCGGGGTGGACCTCTTTCCAAAGGTCGATTTCCCGATTGTGACGGTTTCCACACACCTGAACGGGGCGAGCCCCGAGGTCATCGATGTCGATATCACGGACAAGATCGAAGGGTCGGTCAACACGATCAATGGCGTGAAGAGCATCACCTCGAGCAGTACGGCAGGGGATTCCCGGGTGACAATCGAGTTTGTCCTCGACCGAAACATCGATCTCGCTGCCCAGGATGTGAGGGAGAAGGTCGCGCTGATCCGCGATAAACTCCCCGCGGACATCGACGAACCGAGGATCGCCAAGGTTGATCCCGATGCGGCGGCGGTGCTCTTTCTGAACCTTTCGGGACAAAAAACGGTTAAAGACCTCTCCACCTACGTCGATGAGGTGCTGAAGGAGCAGCTCCAGCGGATCAACGGCGTCGGCGACGTCCAGTTGTGGGGGCTCCGCCTGAGACAGATTCGCGTCTGGCTCGACGCCGACAAGCTGAGGGCTTATGGGATCGCGGCGACGGATGTAATGTCCGCCCTGAAGCGGCAGAACGTCGAACTGCCGGGCGGCATGATCCAGAGCCTCTCGAAGGAATACACGGTGATGGTCAAGGGGGAATTCGCTAATATTTCGGAGATCAACGACATGGTGGTCGCTTACGACAAGGGCGCTCCTGTGCGGCTCCGGAATATAGGGAAGGCCGAAGACGGGATGGAGGAGAAGCGCAGCATGGTCCGCTACAACGGCATCCCGGCGGTCGCCATGGGGGTGCAGAAGCAGTCCGGGACCAACACCGTTGCCGTCGCCAAACTTGTCAAGTCTGAGATCGAGAAGATCAGAAAGACCCTTCCGCCGGGGATCAGCCTGAACATCGCGATGGACCAGTCCGTCTTTATCCAGCGCTCGATCGATGAGGTACAGAAGCATCTGATCCTTGGGAGTATATTCGCGGTTCTGGCCGTACTCCTCTTCCTTAGAAACTTCCGGACGACACTGATCAGCGCGGTTGCGCTGCCGGTTTCGATCATTGCCACCTTCGCACTGATCCGCGCCTTCAACTTCACGTTCAACAACATGACGATGCTCGCGCTTACCCTTTCGGTGGGCCTGCTCATCGATGACGCGATCATCGTCATCGAAAACATATACCGCCATGTGGAAGAGGTGATGGCGCCGAGGGAGGCATCGACCTTTGCCACATCCGAGATCGGCCTGGCCGTTATGGCGACGACTTTTGCCATTGTTGCGATCTTTCTCCCCGTTGCCTTCATGAAAGGGATTATCGGTCGCTTCTTTCTCCAGTTTGCGCTGACCGTCGTTTTTTCGGTGCTCGTTTCGCTCCTCGTCTCCTTCACGCTGACGCCGATGCTCGCCTCGATCTTTCTCAAGCGCATCGTCCACCGGCGCGACAATTCCGGGAAGGACGCCGCCGTCAAACCGAGTAGACGTTTTGCAGACTGGTTTGAAAGGGGGTACAACAAGATAGAAGGGGGCTACCGGCCACTGCTGGCTTTTTCACTCCGCCACCGCGGTGCCATGCTGATCGGAGCTCTCCTCCTCTTTCTCGGAAGCCTCTATCTGACGACATTTATCGGAAAGGAGTTCATTCCACCGGAAGACCAGGGACAGTTTCTTGTCCGCCTGGAGGCCCCGATCGACTATTCCAGCGAAAAGTCGGACGAGCTGTTTCAGCCTGCCGAAAAAATCCTGCGAGAGACGCCGGAGATCAGCGCGGTCTACTATCGCCTGGGCCTCGGGGGCGCGGTTAACCGGGCCGTTATGATGACGCGCCTCGTTCCGAAGGCCGAACGGAAGAAGAGTCAGGAGCAGCTCAAGAAGGAGATCCGGGACAAACTCAGAAAATTTCCGGGGCTCAAGGTATCCGCCGAGGATGTCTCGCTGATTGGCGGCGGGCAGCGCCAGGTGCCGATCCAGTACAGTGTCAGGGGGCGCGACCTGACGGCGCTCCAGTCCTATACGAAAGAGATCGCCGGTGAGTTTTCAAAATTGCCGGGAATTGTCGATGTGGATACCTCGTCGGAAATGGGCAGGCCGGAGCTGAGGGTCTTTATCGACCGGGACAAGGCGGCCGATCTCGGTGTGGATGTCGCTTCCATCGCAGAGGCAGTAAATCTTCTCATCAGCGGAGAGACCGAGGTGACCAAATACAAGGATCAGAGTCGGGGAAAGCGGTACGATCTCCGAATCCGGCTGAACCCGGAGGAGCGGAGAAATCCCGATGATTTGAGCAGACTCTATGTCCGGTCGCGGGACGGCCGTCTCGTCGAGCTCCGGAACCTCATCCGCATTCAGGAGGGGGGCGGGCCGAGCGTCATCAACCGGGTTGACCGGCAGCGGGCGATCTCCCTCTTCGCCGGCCTCGAAAAGAAACCCCTGGGGCAGGCGGTCGAGGAACTCAACGGCATTGCGGCCAAGATCCTGCCGGCAGACTATCTTCCAAAATACCAGGGGAATGCAGAGACGATGGGTGAATCATTCCAGTACCTGATGTTCGCGCTGGTCCTCGGAGTCATCATGGCCTACATGGTCCTGGCCGCCCAATTCGAAAGCTTCGTCCACCCCTTCACGGTTCTTCTGGCGATGCCCCTCTCTTTTATCGGGGCCTTCAGCGCGCTGTTGATAACTGGAAATACGCTGAATATATTCAGTTTCATCGGCCTTATCCTGCTGATGGGGCTTGTCAAGAAAAATGCGATTCTGCTTGTTGATTATGCGAATGTCCTCCGGGGGAGGGGCGTTCCCCGGAGGGAGGCGATCCTCCAGGCTGGTCCGGTCCGACTTCGGCCGATCCTGATGACGACCTTCGCGATGGTTTTCGGGATGCTGCCGGTTGCCTTCGGCGTCGGGGAGGGATCGGAAACACGGTCTCCGATGGGGATCGCGGTCATCGGCGGACTCCTGACCTCGCTTTTCCTGACGCTCGTCGTCGTTCCGGCGGCGTATGATCTCTTTGACGATTGGCAGGGCATCTTTAAGAAACGCCGTGAGAAACGAAAAAATATTGAATCGGGAGGTGGCAACGATGAAAATGTTTCTGATCATCTACTGCGAGGCGGCCGATGAGGACGTGATTGCCGCTCTGAAAGAAGTCGGGGTTCGGGGATACACGAAGATGGTGGAGGCCCAGGGGGAAGGGACGGAGACGGAACCGAAGCTGGGTACGCACTTCTGGCCCGGGAGGAACAATGTCCTTTTGACAGCCGTGGCCGATGAAGCGATTGCCCGTCTGGACGCGAGGCTACGGGAGTTCAAGCGGGAACATCCCCGCGCCGGATTCCGGAGTTTTCTGCTGCCGATGGAGGAGTTGGCCGTTTGAAGGAGAGGAAGAAATGACTGGAAAAGGGGCCGAAGAAGGATGGTCCGAAGAGGACCGGCAAAGGATTGCTGCGCAAGGGCTAACGATGGAAGAGGTCGCGAGACAGTTGGCGCTCTTCCGCCATGGGGTTCCGTCGGTCCGTCTGAACCGCCCGTGCCTTGCGGGCGACGGGATCGTTGTCATCCCTGAGGTAGATCGACTGGACTTGCTGGCGGCCTACGAGGAGGCCCGCCGGAAGCGCCGACTCATGAAGTTTGTCCCCGCCTCAGGGGCGGCAAGCCGGATGTTCCGGGAATGGTACCGCTGCCT
>CAIUXU010000071.1 GCA_903903205.1 uncultured Syntrophobacterales bacterium | reverse complement strand
TCCCTCTCCTCCTCCTTTCGGCCTCTCTAATCAATAAACGTATGTATTCAGCATATTGTATCAATTGCAGCGCATTGGCATTATCGTTGCTCTACTCCCTCCCGAACGGGATTGCCGCCGGTGGAGCCTTCGCCCCGAAATACCGGAATTTCGGTAGATCCTGAAAATCATCGGGAGGTGCAATATCATGAATACGGGAGACACAGCGTGGGTTTTGATCTCGTCAGCCCTGGTCCTGGGGATGACGATTCCGGGCCTGGCCTTTTTTTACGGGGGCCTGGTGCGGAGGAAAAACGTTCTTTCCATTTTGATGCAATGTTTCATCATCACCTGCGTCATCAGTCTGCAGTGGTTCCTCTTCGGCTACTCGCTGGCTTTCGGGCCGGACACCGGAATGGGAATCATCGGCAGCCTGAAATGGGCAGGCCTCAATTTTGTCGGCGGGCAGCCAAACGCGGATTACGCGGCGACCATCCCCCATCAGGCCTTCATGATTTTTCAGGCGATGTTCGCGATCATCACACCGGCGCTGATCATCGGGGCATTCGCGGAACGGATGAAATTTTCGGCCTTTCTGCTCTTCACCCTTCTCTGGTCAACGTTGGTCTATGACCCGCTGGCCCACTGGGTCTGGGGAACCGGCGGCTGGCTGCGGAACCTGGGTGCGCTGGATTTCGCGGGCGGGATCGTCGTCCATGTCAGTTCCGGCATCTCGGCGCTGACGCTGGCCATCCTGCTGGGGAAACGTTGCGGATACGATTTGCAACCTTTCCGGCCGCACAACCTCCCCTTCACCGTCCTTGGCGCTGCGCTGCTCTGGTTCGGCTGGTTCGGTTTCAATGCGGGCAGTGCGCTGGGGGCGAATGAACTGGCCGCCAACGCCTTCATTACCACGCACATCGCCGCGGCGACGGCCGGCCTGGCCTGGGCGCTCATCGAATGGTGGCACCACGGCGCCCCGACTGTCCTCGGTGCGGTGACGGGTGTAGTCGCAGGATTGGTGGCGATCACGCCGGCCTGCGGCTTTGTGAACCCCATGAATGCGATCTTCATCGGCATCCTGGTCAGCCTGTTCTGTTATATTGCCGTGGTTTTGATCAAGGCAAAGCTCGGATATGACGACTCCCTCGACGCCTTCGGCGTTCACGGGGTGGGCGGTATATGGGGAACGTTGGCCACGGGGCTCTTCGCGGAAAAGTCGGTCAACGCCGCCGGCGCGGACGGCCTGCTTTTCGGAAATCCCAAGCTGTTTGGCATCCAGTTTCTTCTGATCATCGTCGTGCCGCTCTTTGCCGCCGGGATGACCTGGATCATCTTCAAGTTCGTGGACGCCCTTGTCGGAATGCGGGTGGAGAAGCAAGACGAGATCGTCGGCCTCGACCTGACGCAACAAAGCGAGTCGGCCTACACCGTTATCGAATAAATTTAGAACAGGAGGAGAGGACCATGAAATACATCGTTGCGATTATTCAGCCGCATAAGCTGGAAGAGGTCAAACAAGCGCTC
>CAIUXU010000070.1 GCA_903903205.1 uncultured Syntrophobacterales bacterium | reverse complement strand
GGCGATCATCGACTCCATGACCCGCCGGGAACGACAGAACCATCTGCTCATCGACGGCAGCCGACGGAAGCGGATCGCCCGGGGCAGCGGGACGACCGTTCAGGACGTCAACCGCTTGCTGAAGAATTACATCGAAATGCGAAAAATGATGAAGCGCATGACCCAGGGGGGGATAAAATCCATGCGGAGAGGTAATTTCCCCTTTTAATGTGCCAAGAGATATGTTAGACGTCTCGGTCTGGAAAAAAAATTAATTATCAGGAGGTGATCGTTACAGAGGATGGCGGTAAAAATGAGATTGACAAGAATAGGTGGAAAAGGCAAGCCGATGTATCGGGTGGTGGTGGCTGATTCCGAGTGCCCCAGGGATGGAAAATTCCTGGAAATATTGGGTAATTATGATCCGAATCAGAATCCCGCAGCGGTGACTCTCAAAGAGGAGCGAATCCGGCAGTGGCTTGCGAAGGGTGCAAAACCGACGTTGACGGTATCTCAATTGCTGGGAAAGAAGGGGATAAAAATTTAGTTTTTTTGGGGACTGTGGAGGTTGTGGCGATGAAAGAGTTGATCAAGTACATGGCTCAAGCTCTGGTGGACAACCCCGATATGGTGGAGGTCTCTGAAGTTGCCGGGGAGCAGACATCCGTCATAGAACTGCGGGTTGCCAAGGAAGATCTCGGGAAAGTCATCGGCAAGCAGGGCAGAACGGCCAAGGCGATGAGAACCATACTGAGCGCGGCATCCACGAAGATTCGCAAGCGGTCTGTTCTTGAAATCATTGAATAATACCCCCATGGAGCTCATTGAAATAGGAAGGATTGTCCGTTCACATGGCTTGGCCGGCCGTGTGAAGGCGCTGTCGTATATTGAATCGCCCGAGACGCTGCAAGACCTCTCCGGGCTGTTTGTCGGCCGCAGCGCCGAGGAGGCTGTGTTCCTTCCACTCGTGGCCGTGCAAATCGGGAAGGGTTTTTTTATTTTGCAGCTTGGAGGAGTCGATGACCGGGATGCCGCGGAACGGCTTCGGGGATCTTCTGTCTGGATCTCCTCCGAAAAAATAGTGAAACTTCCGGTTGGCGAGTACTACTGGAGCGAGATCATCGGACTTCAGGTTCTGACTGAGGAAGATCAGATTCTCGGCCGGATTGAAGCTGTCTTTCCAACGGGGAGCAACGATGTGTATGTCTGCCGGGGTGGGGGGCGGGAAATTCTGTTGCCCGCCATCGAAGAAGTGGTCAGAAAGATCGATACGGATCGCGGTGTCATGGTGGTCAGGCTGCTGAAAGGGCTTTAAAGGAATCATGATCCGGTTCGATATCCTGACGATTTTCCCAGAGATGTTCGCATCTCCCTGCGGTTGTAGCCTTCTGAAGAAAGCCCAGGATCGTGGGCTCATCGCCATTCACCTGCATGACATCCGGATCCATGCGGAAGACAGGCATCACGTGACCGACGATGCGCCATACGGTGGCGGCGGCGGTATGTTGATGAAGGTCGACCCGATCGACCGGGCCCTCCAGTCGGTTCCGGTGGCTGGTAAGGATGCGCCGATTGTGTTGATGACCCCCCAGGGGGAACGTTTCTGCCAGAAAATGGCGGAAGAACTGGCGGGACATCCGCAGATCATTTTCATCTGTGGCCATTACGAGGGGGTGGATGAGCGGGTCCGGACGCAGCTTGTGACCCGTGAGATCTCCATCGGCGATTATGTGCTGACGGGAGGCGAGCTTTCGGCCATGGTGATCGTGGACGCGGTTTCGCGTCTTGTGCCGGGGGTGCTCGGAAATAGCGAATCCGCCTCATCGGACTCGTTTTCGATGGGGCTTTTGGAATATCCCCACTACACGAGGCCTGCCGCGTATCGGGGCTGGGAGGTTCCCGAGGTGCTTCTCTCTGGAAACCATCGGGATATCGATGCATGGCGGCGCAGGGAGGCCCTTCTGAGGACGAGGAAAAGGAGGCCCGATCTGCTGGATGCCAGGGTTCTCACGGTCGAGGAAAAAGGATGGCTTGAAAGTTCGATAGATTAGTAAGAACAGTATTATAAACTATATAATATAAAGTATAAAGTTAAGAAGGAGCTTGCCGTTATGAATGTTATGGAAATGCTGGAAAGAGAGCAGATGAGGGGAGATATCCCCGATTTCAACACGGGGGATACCATCAAGGTGTTCGTCCGGATTGTGGAAGGACAGAAGCAGAGGATTCAGGCTTTTGAGGGAGTTGTGATCCGCCGGAGAAGAGGGGCTGTTCGTTCCAGTTTCACGGTCCGGAAGATCTCTTATGGCGTCGGTGTCGAGCGAACCTTTCCGCTTCATTCCCCTTCCATCGACCGGATCGAGGTGGTCACCCGAGGCAAAGTCAGGCGTTCCCGGTTGTACTACCTGCGGAGTCTGAGGGGCAAGCAGGCCAAGATCAAGGAAGCCGGAAGGTTGTAATCGCCGGCGCGGGGTGGCCCGGGGGATGAACAGCTTCGAACGCAAGGCCCATGAGCGCGGTTGCCTGTTCGTGGCCGGGATCGACGAGGCGGGCCGCGGACCGCTTGCGGGGCCGGTGGTTGCCGCCGCCGTGATCCTGCCGACGGGGTATGAACAAGAGGGCACTTTGCCGAAAGGCGCCCGCATCAACGATTCTAAAAAACTTACCCCCCGGCAACGGGAACGGCTTTTCGAGACCATAGCGCGGGATGCGGTTTCCGTTGGTGTCGGCGTCGTCGAAGCGCCGGAGATCGATGTGGTGAACATCCTGCAGGCGACACTCGCTGCGATGAAAGAGGCGGTTCTTGCCCTTTTGCCATATCCCGATTATCTGCTGATCGATGGCATTAACCGTATTAACCTCGATCTGCCTCAGGAAACCATCATATCGGGCGATTCCAGAAGCATTTCCGTGGCAGCGGCATCCATCGTTGCGAAGGTGTCGCGCGATCGGATGATGGAGATGTATCACCGCCAGTTTCCGCAGTACAATTTTCTCCGGAACAAGGGTTATGGCACACGGGAGCACCGTGAGGCGATCCTGAAATATGGTCGTTCCAAGATTCACCGCCGCTCCTTTCGGGTTACCGGAATAGACGATCTGCCGGTCAACGAAAAGCTTCAACTCTGATTTTTGGGAAGTCAGCCATGTCGCTTATGCGAATCAGTACGGGGAAAAAGGGCGAAGAACTTGCGGCGGCATATCTCGAGGAAGCTGGTTACCGGATCATTGAAAGAAACTACCGCTGTCTTTTCGGCGAGATCGATATGGTTGCCGAGGAGGGGGAGACGCTGGTTTTTGTCGAGGTCAAGAGCAGGCGCTCCGACGCGTACGGAGATCCGCAACTTGCGGTCGGACCTCAGAAACAGAAGAAGATGTCAAGGATATCACTCCATTATCTTTCGGAACACCACCTTCGCCACCGCCTGGCAAGGTTTGATGTCGTGGCGGTGAGATTGCTCCCCGCAGGGAATCGAATCGAACTTATCCGGAATGCCTTCGAATCGGCCTTCGGCTGAATAGGATCGTTTCTCAACCATGATGGACTCGTCAAAAGTCGTCACACCGGTGAAAACCGGTGTCCAGTGTTTCTGTAACATGCTGAAATATCTGGATTCCGGTTTTCACCGGAATGACGATTTCTGGGCATTTTCGACTTTTGACGAGAGCATCAACCATGGTCTTGCCTTTTCGGATCATTGGCATTGTTCACGTCATGGACTGACGGAGCAGTTCATTGGCTTTGCGGAGCTCTTCCTCGGTCCGCTTGCGCTCGGTGATGTCGCTAATGGCAGCATGAATAGCCGGCAGTCCATCATATATAATGGGTGTACCCTGGACTTCGCCATCGATGATCGTTCCATCGAGTTTGAGATATTTCAGCTCGATCAGCGGTGCGCTAACGCCGTCGTTTATCGCCCTCTGCACCCGCGCCAGAACGGTTTGGTGATAATCCGGGTGAATCCGGTCGAGGATAGGGCCGCCTTCAAGGTCTTTCAGAGACGTTGCGCCAAACATCTTGATGGCTGCCGGATTGGCATAAATTATTTTTCCGTCCCGATGAAGGACAATCGCGTTTGGCGACCATTCAAGTATGGTCCGGTGACGCTCTTCACTGCTTTTCAGCGCCAGCATGGCCAGCTTTATCTCCGAAATGTCCACAAAGGTGATTACGGCGCCCTCGATCACGTTTAACGTCGTTCGGTAGGGCATCATGCGCATCGCGTACCATTTGCCTTCTGTGGTCTGCACCTCCACCTCTTTGGGAATCAGGCTGTCCAGCACCGACTTCACATCCGCCACCAGGCGGTCGTAGCCGACCAGGTTGGAGACGATATGGGCCACGGGCCGCCCCACGTCGGAGAGGATCAGGTTGATGATCCGGGTTGCGGTGGGAGTGAAGCGCAGGATGTGCAGTTGATGATCCACAAAGACGGTGGCGATGCCGGTGCCGGCCAGGAGGTTGTTCATGTCGTCATTGACCCGCGACAAATCGGCCACCTTGGTTTGCAGCTCGTTGTTGACCGTGGCCAGTTCCTCGTTCACGGATTGCAGCTCTTCCTTGGAGGTCTCCAGCTCCTCGTTTGTGGACTGCAGTTCCTCGTTCACCGACTGCATCTCCTCGTTGGAGGATTTTAACTCTTCATTGGAGGTCTCCAGCTCTTCATTGGCGGTCTGAAGGTACTCCTCTTTGGCCCGCAATTCCCGCTGAAGCGACAGAACATGGGCGGCGGCGATGCTGGTCTCTGTCGAAGCGCCTGCCGCTGCACCGGTTGCCGAAGCCGCTGCGGAGGCCAAAAACGAGCCCTTCGGCGCTTCGGCCAGGACCGGCTGGACACGCGCTTCTTCCAGAAGGACCAGATAAAGCGGTGACTCGGGCGACGCGACAGGGCCTGCCGCGACCGGGTGGATGGTCAGGTCGACACTCGTGAAGTCGCCGTTGGTTTTGACCCGCAGCCCCGGATAGCGCACGGCATCTCTTGTCCGCACGACTTTGTGCAGGGCCGTGGTCAATTCCTGCCGTAGCCCTTCACGGGCCATCTTCAGGATGTTGCTGACGCCGGCCTCTCCCGGGGGCGGCTCGAGATACATTCCGGTGCGGCCGTGAAGGTAGAGGATGTCGCCATGGCTGTTAACAAGCGCGCCGGAGGGGGCAACCTGCTGCAAAAGCGCCCGTTCGGTCAGCTCGCGCAACGGCAGTTTTACAGGGAATGCAATCTTGTCGGCGTTCCGCGGGAGCGCTGCATCGATTGCCGTCATGGGCGGGAGAAACCGGCCCAGAGACGCACGCTGGGTGCTGTAGATGTCGTCCCTGCGCAGGTAGAGCTTCAGCTTGCGGTCAAGCGCGGTGAAGAGATCCAGAAAATCCCCCACGCTCTCCGAGGTGCCCAGGAAGAGAGTCCCACCCGAATTCAGCGCATAGTGGAAGAGAGGTATGAGCTTCTTCTGCAGGTCGCCGCCCAGATAAATCAGGAGGTTGCGGCAACTGATAAGGTCGAGCTTGGAAAAAGGCGGGTCTTTGATTACATTTTGCTCGGAGAAGACCAGCATATCGCGGATGCCCTTGTGGATGCGATACGCGCTCCCGTCCGGTTCGGGCGCGAAAAAGCGCGCCAGCCGTTCCGGCGAAATATCGGCGGCGATGCTGGCAGGATAGAGGCCGAGCCGGGCCGTGGCAATGGCATTGCTGTCAATGTCGGTGGCAAAAACCTGCACCTTGAAACTCTGCTTCATCGCCTCCTGACGTTCTGCAAGCAGGATGGCCAGGGAGTAAGCCTCCTCGCCGGTGGAGCAGCCCGGTGTCCAGACGCGGATTACGGTATCTGCGGGTTTTCCGGCAAAGAGCTTGGGGATGACCTGTTCCTCGATCATCTTGAAGGCTTCCGGGTCACGGAAGAAATTGGTGACCCCGATCAGCATGTCGCGAAAGAGCGCCTCTACCTCCGCCGGCGTCTGCTGCATGTACTTGACATACCCATCCATGGTTGCGACCTGGTGGACGGCCATGCGTCGTTCGATGCGGCGGGTGATGGTGCTCGGTTTGTACTGGGAAAAGTCGTGGCCGGTTTGGGCGCGCAGCAGGATGAAGATCTTTTTTAGCGCGCTCTCGGTTCTGAGCGCCGGGACAGTGCCGGGCCGGGAGGGCCTGCCGAAGGCGTGGACCGCATAAGCGATAAGCTGGGCGGGCATCTCGGCCGGCGGCAGCTCGTAATCGACGAGGCCGGTGGCGATGGCGCTTCGCGGCATGCCGTCGTATTCGGTGGATTCAGGGTTCTGCGCCATGACCATGCCGCCTTCGCCCTTGATCGCCCGGACGCCCAGGGTCCCGTCGCTGCCGGTGCCGGAAAGGACGATGCAGATCGCCCGCTCGTGCTGGTCCTGGGCAAGCGATCGGAAAAAGAAGTCAATCGGCAGGCGCTGGCCTCGCGGAGACGCCGGTTCCATCAGATGGAGCGTCCCGTTCAGAAAGGCCATATCCCGGTTGGGAGGAATGATGTAGGCGCAGTTTGGTTGAACCACCATCCCGTCTTCGACCTCGGAGACCTGCATGCGGGTGTAGCGCCGGATGAGATCGGTGAGGATACTCTTGTGGTCCGGGGCCAGGTGTTGCACCAGGACGAAAGCCATGCCGGGATCGGTGTCGGCAGGCATGCCGGAGAAGAAGGCCTCGAACGCCGCAAGCCCACCGGCCGAAGCGCCAATGCCGACGATGGGGAAATTCTTTGAATCTGCCACCGGCAACGCGCCTGACTCTGCCGGATCTGTCTCCGTTATAACCGCAGGCGACTCACCGGATTCTCTGGGCTGGTTCAATCTCTTGGTCTGCTTCTGAATGTCGTTATTTTTCTTGGCCATGATGTTCCTCCCCGCACAACGAGCTTAAGTGTAACATCCTTATATTACGGCTATAAGCCAGGTAAAATTGAATCAGAACTGTTCGTCGATGCGTTGCAACTGTCCACTACGCTACTGCCAGGTAAAAGTCAATTTTATTTAGAGCCTGCCGAGATTCTGTCGATCTGCCGATGGGATTGGGGTGGTTTTTCGTCCTTGATTTAAAAGTGTGTCAAGGGCGGTTTTCCGACCGGATAAACATTGAAGCCAATGTCGAAGCAGCGGCGGTGGTCCAGGATGTTCCTGCCGTCAAAGATGAAAGCGGGCTTGGCCATGCTAGCAAAAATTT
>CAIUXU010000069.1 GCA_903903205.1 uncultured Syntrophobacterales bacterium | reverse complement strand
GGAATTATTGATTACAGCCGGAATCCCTTACCGGCGCTCGCCTGCCTCTTTGTCCCCGCCGGTTCAAGGATGTTGCGTCGCTGAACATTGATTTTCTCCGGGTTGCTCAAGTCGATGAGCAAAAAACCCGTTTTCAGATTTTTTTGGTCCAGATCTGCCATCACCGGCGTCAGTCGTCTCAGTTTGTTTTCATAGCCGTCGAAGCCGAGTTGCAGGCAGAGACCGGTGTTGGTGAACAGAGAGAGCCCGAAGGTCTCGTTTCCGTGGATCTCCGCCACCATTCCGATCTCGGGGCCGTCCTTTATTCCCTTGATATCGCTCAGGAGAACGAGGGATTTCTTCACCAGTGCTTCATCGACGACCCCCTCCCGGATGCAACCCGTCAGGACGGGAAGGTCCGATTCTTCGCCCGCCTCCAGCCTCTTGAAGGCTGAACCTCTGCCGTCGACCAGGTAAAGCCCGTTTCCCTTCTCAATCAAGGCGACCGCTTTTCTTTCCCGGACCCAGATGACCAGCCGGTCCGGAAATTCCCGCCCCACGAATACCTCATGGACCCAGGGATTGGTCTTAATGCGGCGAGCGACGGCATCCCGGTTGACCGTCAGCAGGTTGGTCGGGGAGCGGATGGCGGCCAGGGAGAGGATATCTTTTTCGGTCAACTCCTTGCACCCCTTGACGATGGTTTCTCGGACGCGGAGATGGGGGGAAAGGAGGATCTGGTCGTACCCGATCAGCAGCGTCGCGGTTATCGAGACGATGGCCCCGATCAAAAAAACCACCCGACCGATTTCCCGCAGCGCCTCCCCGGCGCGGCGTTTCATCCGGTTTTTTTTCACTTCCAGTTGACGGCGAAAAAGCTTCTTCATGATTCCCCGATAATCTTTACCTCGGTTTCGAGGGTGCGGCCCGTCTTTTCAAGAACACGCTGCTGAATCAAGGCCACCAGGGAGAGGATCTCCGCCGCAGTGGCATGTCCCAGGTTGACAATGAAATTCGCATGTTTTTCAGAGACCTGGGCGTCACCGAGCCGGATTCCTTTGAGCCCTGCCTGTTCAATGAGCCTGCCGGCAGGACAATCTCGCGGGTTTTTGAAGACGGAACCGGCATTCCGGAACTCCAGAGGATGTTTTTCCCTTCTCATCTCAATGATTTCCCGGATGCGTCCGGAAATTTTCTCTGTATCGCCTCGCTGCAGACAAATCGCTGCGCCGATCATAATCGTTTCCACCGGCAAGTCAAGGTTTCTGTATGTAAAATGAAGTTCGTCCCGCGCGACGGTGCGGATGATGGGGACATCTTGCCGCAAGGTGTCCCCTCTAACAACATTTTGCCGCAAGGTGTCCCCGACATCGAGAAGAGTGACCGATTCGACAATGTCCTTCATCTCCCCTCCGTAGGCCCCGGCGTTCATCCGGATGGCGCCGCCGACGCTGCCGGGGATGCCGGCGCAGAACTCCGTTCCCGTGAGCGCTTTGCGCATGGCAAGGCTTACCAGTTCGGACAGCGGGCATCCGGCCCCTGCGAGCAGAAGAAAATCGCCCGTTCCGTTATCCCGGAGGCGCAGGTCGCGCAGGCGAGCCAGTGAGACAAGGGCGCCCCGGAAACCGCCGTCACGGACAATCAGGTTGGTCCAGTTGCCGACCGGGAGGAATGGGAGCTTTTGTCTCCGGAGATAACCGATGACATTCACGAGCTCCCGCTCATCTTCCGGAAAGAGAAGGAG
>CAIUXU010000068.1 GCA_903903205.1 uncultured Syntrophobacterales bacterium | reverse complement strand
GGCCACATGAACGCCCTCCGGGAACATGGGATCAACCTGATCGACATGGTCATCATCAACCTCTACCGCTTCGAGGACACGGTCGCCAAGGAGGGCTGTACGCTGGAACACGCCATCGAAAATATCGATATTGGCGGCCCCACGATGCTCCGCGCAGCCTCCAAGAACTACCGCTTCGTCTCTGTCGTCACCGATCCGGAGGACTACCCGAAAATCCTCGCGGAGATGAAGCAGACGGGGGGCAAAATCTCCGAGGCGACCAACTTCGAACTGGCCAAGAAGACCTTCCAGCTCACCGCCCGTTACGACGGCGCCATCTCCAACCACCTCGGCCTGCTGAGCGCCGGAAGCCCGGAAAAGCGCGAATTCCCCGACACCTTTTCCTGCCAGTTCGCCAAGGCGCAAGACCTCCGCTACGGGGAGAACCCCCATCAAAAGGCCGCCTTCTACCGCGAGAAGGACCCGCAACTCTCTGCCCTCTCCAACGCACGGCAGCTCCAGGGCAAGGAGCTCTCCTACAACAACATCATGGACAGCGACGCCGCCTGGCAGGTCGTCTCCGACATCCCCCTTCCCGGCGTCGTGATCATCAAGCACGCGAACCCCTGCGGTGCGGCCACCTCCGACGGCGACATGGCGGAGGCCTTCCAGAAAGCACTGGCGGGCGATCCCGTTTCGGCCTTCGGCGGCATCGTCGCCCTGAACCGCCCCGTGGACAAAAAGGCAGCGGAAGAGCTGGTGAAAACCTTTTTCGAAGTAATCATCGCCCCGGGTTTCACGGCGGATGCGGCAGAGCTTCTGGAAACCCGGAAGAACGTCCGGGTCCTCGAGATACCGCCCGCTTGTAGCAAGCGCTCCTCCGGCTATGAGTTCCGCCGGGTGATGGGCGGCCTTCTCCTCCAGGATCGCGACATGGACGACTTCGATATCCGGAAGGCGAAGGTCGTTACAAAGCGAATTCCGACAGAGGCCGAGTACCAGGCCCTCGATTTCGCCTGGCGGATGGTCAAACACGTCAAATCAAACGCCATCGTCTATACGACCAAAGATCAGCTTGTCGGGATGGGGGCAGGCCAGACGAGCCGTGTCGATTCGGTGAAAATCGCGAAGATGAAAGCGGTTCTTCCGACGGAAGGGTGCGTTCTCGGATCGGACGCCTTCTTCCCTTTCCGGGACGGGCTCGACATGGCCGCCAAATCCGGAATCACCGCGATCATCGAGCCGGGTGGATCGGTCAAGGATGACGAGGTCATTCAGGCCGCGGACGAGCACGGCATCGCAATGATCTTTACCGGAATCCGCCATTTCAAACATTAATCCATAAGCTCGCCGGAGGGGAGATCGCCTTTGTCCGCCTTGATCTCCCCTCCGGCAGGGTTTGCAACTTCATATCGGCCAGAGGAGGAAAAGCGTATGCAGGAAAAGGCAGGTGTTATCGTCAGCGTCGTAATGGGAAGTGACTCCGACCTTCCGGTCATGGAGGAGGCCGTCAAAGTCCTGGAGGCCTTCGCGGTCCCCCATGAACTCTTTCTGACCTCCGCCCATCGGACACCGGAGCGGACGGCCGCATTTTGCCGAGGGGTGTCCAAGAGGGGGGTCCGGGTGATCATCGTCGGCGCCGGCGCAGCGGCCCATCTGGCCGGGGTAATCGCTTCCCAGACCCTGCTGCCGGTAATCGGGGTGCCCATCGACGCCACATCGCTCCAAGGGCTGGATGCCCTCCTTGCCACGGTCCAGATGCCAGGAGGAAGTCCCGTCGCAACGATGGCCATCGGCAAGGCCGGGGCGAAGAATGCGGCGCTGTTGGCCATTCGGATCCTGGCCCTGGAGGATGCCGGTCTTCTGAAAAAGCTGCAATCTTTTGTCCGAAAAATGGCCCAGGAGGTCGAGCGGAAGCACGAAAACTTGAAGAAATGAATCTGAAAAGAGTTGTATTCCTTGGTGTCCTGTTCATTGCTATCTCCATCTCTCTGCCTGTATGGTCCTGCACGGTCACGCTCGCGGGCAAAAAAGCCACGCAGGACGGTTCGGTAATGGTATCCCATTCCGATGATGGTCTCAATGATCCCCGTATGATTTACGTCCCCGCCATGAATCACAAGCCGGGCTCTTTGCGACCGGTCTTCTATGCCCACTATTCCCTGGATTACAAGCCAAAGTGGGGAGCCAGTGAAACGCAGCGGATCATGAGCCGGGACCGGGGATCGGGTTACGACACACCCGGGGTCCCCCCCAGCGTACCCTTGGGATACATCCCCCAGGTGCCCCATACCTATGCCTACTTCGACAGCAACTATGGGATTATGAACGAACATCAGCTTTCCATCGGAGAATGCACGGACAAGGCCAAGATCCATCCGGAACCCGAGGCCGGCAAGCGTATCTTCTACTCCGCAGAGCTGTCCCGGGTCGCTCTGGAGAGAACCAGGACGGCCCGTGAAGCAATCAAGCTTATGGGCGATCTGATCGAGAAATACGGCTACTACGGGACGGGTGAAACCCTGCTCGTGGCAGATCCCGAAGAGGGATGGGTCATGGAGATGTGCGGCTACGACATGAACGGCACGGGCGGGGTCTGGGTTGCGCAACGGGTTCCCGATGACGGTTTCTTTGTGGCCGCCAACCAGTTCCGCATCCGCAACATCCGCAAGGGCGCCGGCGACATGATGTACTCCGCCAATATCTTTGAAGTGGCCGAAAAGAAAGGCTGGTGGAAACCCGAGAGTGGCGCCCTCGACTGGACAAGCGTTTACGGGGCCGGCGAGTTCCATCACCCTTATTATTCCCTGCGGCGGGTCTGGCGCGCCCAGTCCATGATTGCCCCCTCCCTCAATCCGCCGGCATGGGTGGAGGGCCCTTTCACCGAGAAGTACCCTTTTGCCGTCAAACCCGACAACAGGCTGACCGTGGGAAATATCTTCGCCATTCATCGTGACAACTATGAAGGGACCGAATTCGATTTGACGAAAGGACTGGCTGCCGGACCTTTCGGCGATCCCAATCGGTTTGAAGGACAGGCCGAGGGCATGGCGGACAAGGAAGGCCGCCTGACGCCGGTGAAGGGTGAATTTGAGCGGCCGTTGAATATCTACCGGACGGTTTATACCTACGTCAATCAGTCCCGTAGCGGGCTGCCTGATGCCATTGGCGGGCTCACCTGGTTCGGGCCGGATCGACCTGCGACAACGGTTTTCATGCCATTTTACGCCGGTGCAACGGATCTGCCCGCGTGTATGCAGAAGGCGGATATTCTCAAGTTCGACAAGGGTAGCATGTGGATGGCTTTCAACTATGTGGCCAATTATGCCATGCTCAAGTATTCCTACATGATCAAGGATATAGCTGGTATGCGTGACGGATTCGAGGCCCGCGCCTTCGGGAAGCAGAAGGAATTGGAGCGACAGGCAAACGACCTCTGGAAGAAAGGGGATCAGAAAGGCGCCCGCAAGTTACTGACCCGTTACTCTGCGGAAAACTCTTCTGCCGTTCTTCGGGAATGGTGGAAACTCTCCGAGGAGCTCTATATCAAATACAATGATGGTTATATCAATACGAAGACCGGTATCGCCCAGGCGGTGTTCTACCCCGCACGGTGGCTCAAGCAGGTCGGATATGAGAATGGCCCTACAAGTTACGAAAAGCCAGCAACCGGAAAATGAAAACCCGACTTGATGAATGGACTGCAATTACAGGAGGTTTTTATGAAAAAAATAATATTGATTGGTTTCGTCTTGGCCTTGTTCCTGGTAAATGGTTGTAGTGGAAGCAGTAACGGTGGTGGCTCGACATATCCTCCCGATATCATTACACGAGCCGCAAAGCTTCCCGGGAAAGATATGTCGCAGAGTGTGCTCTACGACAATCTGCAGGGATGGGAAAAGGCGGTGCTGGTAAAAATGATGCACGCAGCCGCCTTCATGGATGCCGCCTTCTGGCAGCAGGTAGATCCGGAAGGTGAAAAGTTATGGCGCAGCCTTGCTTCGGCGAGCACCCCGCTGGAAAAAGCGGCCTACTCGATGCTCGATGCCAACTACGGAAGGTGGGACCGGTTTCTGGATTTCGCGCCCTTCGTTGGTATCGTGAGCCGTCCTCCAGGAGGGTACGTCTATCCGATTGATCTGACCAAAAGCGAGTTGGATGCTTATATCGCAACCCACCCAGCAGAAAAGGATGCCCTGCTCAACCCGTACACCGTCGTGCGGCGGAGCGGCGAAAAGCTGGTGGCGATACCCTACCACGAAGAATACGCTGCCTTTGTGGACCCCGCGGCCTTGCTGCTGTTCGAGGCGGCCGAGCTTTCCCAAAACCCGACCTTGACCAAATACCTGCGGTTGGAAGCCCAAGCTCTGCGCACCGATGATTACTACGAAGCCAACCTCGCCTGGCTTGACCTGACCGGCAATCTCGATGTCAGCATCGGTCCCCATGAAACCTATGACGACCAGCTTTACGGGCAGAAAGCCTTTTACAAGGCCAATGTGCTGATTGTTGATCAGGCAGCCGCCTCGCAGCTCGTAAAATACAAATCTACCGGTCCGGCGCTGCAGGAGAATTTGCCTGTTGACCCCAAATATAAACCTGTCTATGACTCAAAAACCATGATGCCGCTGCTTCTGGCGGATGACATACGCCGCTCCGGCCAGGGACGGGCCATTATGGAACCGGTTGCCTTCAGCCTGCCCAACGACCCCAGGGTGTGGGCGGCAAAAGGATCCAAAAAGGTAATGATGGGGAATTATCTGAATACCCGGCGGACTGTTGTGCTGGAGCCGCTAGCCCAGGTTATCCTTGACCCTACCGTAACCGCAATGATTAAGCATGAAGCCTATTTCACCTGGGTGCTGATGCATGAGGTTTGTCATACCCTTGGACCACGCGAGGTCGTGAAAAACGGCCGGACAATAACACCCCGCGAGGCGCTGGGGGAATATTACTCTCCGATAGAAGAGGGCAAAGCCGATATCGGCGGTCTTTACAACCTCCAGTATCTCATCGCTCAGGGAATCATTAACGCTCCACTGGGACCGTACTACGCAGGATTCATGGCCGAATCGCTCCGCTCGATTCGTTTCGGCATGGGATCCGCCTATGGCGTCATCCGTTCTGCATCCTGGAACATCTTCGTAGATGAAGGCGCTCTGGTATACGATTCTGTCGCCAACCGTTTCACCATGGATGTAGCCAAGATGACCACTGCAATCCGGAAACTGCTGATTATGCTGATCACCATTGAAGGTGAGGGGGACCCTGCGGCAGCAGCCAGCCTCATCAAAACATACTCCAATATCCGTCCCGAATTAAAAAAACTCCTTGATACAGCGGACAACACGGTGCCGCTGGAGTTTGTGCCGGTGTACTCAAAGTAGTGCAACCTGACTACGCAATGAGCTGGGCGTTTTTTGAGTTGGGATCTTTTTATGACTCTTTTTCTGAAAATCGATCCAGGGAAACCGGATGAGGAAAAACTGGCGGAGGCTGTCCGTATCCTGCTTACAGGAGGTGTCACAGCCTTTCCGACGGAAACCTTTTACGGCCTCGGGGCGGATGCGCAAAATGAAGCAGCCGTGGAAAAAATCTTCCGAATCAAGGGGCGAGACTTCCGCAACCCGATCGCGCTGATCGTCGCCGATAACCGGGAGGTGAGCCCCCTCGTGGAGGAGATCCCGGCGATCGCAGAAATTCTCATGCAGACATTCTGGCCGGGTCCGCTCACCCTGATCTTTCGTGCTGCACCGTCGGTTTCGTCCCGTCTCACGGCCGGCACGGAAAAGATCGGCATCCGCGTCTCCAGCCATCCCGTTGCGAGGCTTCTCGCTATGCACTTGGCAGGCCCGTTGACAGCAACAAGCGCCAACCTGTCGGGCGAGCCAGAATGCTCCTCGGCCGACGCGGTCATCCGCACACTCGGAGATCTCCCGGATGCGATCATCGACGGTGGCCTCACACCGGGAGGATCCGGATCGACAATCCTCGATGTCACCGTCTCCCCGCCCCAAATCCTTCGTGAAGGCGTCATCCCAGGCAACCTCATTCGGACCATCCTCAGGGGAGACGGTCCGCGCCCCCCGGGATCACCGTTGTTTTGATAGCCCCTGCCTGTTCCTGGTTGAAGACGATCATGAAAGGAATCTCACCGTTCGGCGCAATGCGCTCGTTCGAGACGTCACTCCCCTGCGGAATGGACAGCTCCCGCTGAATCTCGGCCTCCGCCAAAGCCCCCAACTCCGCATCCGTCAACAGATTGCCACAGAAAACAATCTTTTCTCCGAGAACGACATCATAGGCATCAGCGATCACCAGACGTACCTTGATCCTCGCAAGCGGGTATGATGACTGATTCATAGCAACTCCCTCGATTACACGAAGGTTCCCCCCGAGGAGGTTTGCGACGGAGCGCTGACGGATATCCTTGAGGCGGACCGGCTCCGGCGACGTCTGGCTGCTTTTCGTTGGTGGGGGAACGAGATTTTCGAGAACAGGCACTCCCCGCAGCCACGGAGCCGCCCATGTCAACACCTGGGTCCGGATCTCCGGGAAAATGTAGAGAGAAACCGTTCCTGCAACGACCACGACAAACACCAGCAGCGCAATCAGCTTCAACAAGGTCCGGCCCCAGCCAGTTTTCCCTGTCCCACCTGCGGCGGGTTCCACGTCCGCCACCTCCTCGCTCTCTTTTTCATCGGCGGCAACCGGCTCGGCAAGGGTCTCTTTTCCAAGATCCTCACCAATTTCCTGGATCAACGGTTCTCTGGCGAAATCCGCACGATCTCCCTCTGCTGAAGATTCCCTGCCAAAATCCGCTTCCGGCTCTCTTTCTGCACGGATCGGGGTGGGCGGTACCTCCTCCACCTGTGTTTCCGTCCGCTGAAACCGATCTTCCGCCGCAGGAAAGCGATCATCCGGGTTGCGCCTGGCATCGCTGATCCTTACGGAGGGAATCTCCTGTTCGACAACGGAGGCATCACCGGTTGACCGCTGCTGAAAGAAGACATGCTTGCAACGACTGCAGCGCACCCACACGCCGTCTCCTGCCATCAGGGTATCATCAAACCTGAACCGCGTTTCACACTTCCGACACTGTATAATCATGTACCCTCCCTTTCAGACGATGTCCTTGAGTACCCGGACATCTGGAAGAAAACGAAATTGTTCATTATAATCGAGTCCATATCCAACAACAAAGGCATCAGGAATGGAAAAGCCCACATAATCAGCCACAAAAGGGACCCTTCTCCTCTCCCACTTGTCGAGAAATGCGCAGACCTTGAGCGAGGCCGGACATCTCTCCCGCAGAATTTCAACCAGCCGCGAAAGAGTCAAGCCGGTATCGACGATGTCCTCCACAACGAGGAGATCACGACCCGCAACCGGCGTCTCCAGATCCTTGCGGATCGAAACCTCCCCTGAGCTGACGGATCCCGCCCCGAAGCTTGCCATCCGCACAAAATCGACGGTACAAGGGACATCGAGCGCGCGAATCAGATCGGCCATGAAAACGAAGGCGCCGTTAAGGACGCCGACAACCAGCAGCTCTTTCCCCGCATAATCGAGGGAGATCTGGGTTGCAAGCTCTTCGACCCTTCTTTCGATGACCGCCTTCGGGAAAAGGATCTCTGTCGTTGCTTCTTTCATCCTGAACTCCCGACGAAAAACGTTGCCGCCTTTTTTTCATGGGGACACGATGCTGCATCATGTCCCCATGTCCGTAATAAAAAAACCAGTTCGCAGCACACTAAACGACGTCGCGCCCCCTGTCAACGAAAAACAGTTTGGAGGAACAAGATTGCAGATCAAGGATAAAGGTGATAATCAGGGTACGGAAAATGAGGAATCCTTACCAATACCGGGAAATCCCGCAAGAGAGTGGAACATGACCGATTCGTCCGCAATGTATTCTGGCGAACTCCTGCTCGCCGTCGAAAAACCGAGCCGCTACACCGGGGGCGAGGTCAACGCCGTCCGAAAGGACCCGGGGGGCTGCCGCCTCCATTTTGCCCTCGCCTTCCCCGACACCTATGAGGTCGGGATGTCCCACCTCGGTCTCCAGATTCTCTACGCCGTCCTGAACGGCCTGCCGGAGGTTGCCTGCGAGCGCTGCTATGCCCCCTGGCCGGACATGGAGCAGGAACTGCGCCACCGCCGAATGTCCCTTTGCTCGCTGGAGTCGCAGCGACCGCTTGCCACCTTCGACATCGTCGGCTTTTCGCTCCAGTACGAGCTCTCCTACACCAATGTCCTGATGATGCTCGATTTGGGCGGAATTCCGCTTCACCGCGGGGAGCGGGGAGACCAGCATCCGCTGATCATCGCCGGAGGACCTTCGGCCTTCAACCCGGCGCCGATGAGCGCCTTCATCGACGCCTTCGTGATCGGCGAGGGGGAGGAGGTCGTCCAGGAGATCGCCAACGCCATCATGGCCGTCCGCTCACGGGGCGGCAAGAGACGCGAACAACTTGAAACTTTGGCCGCAATTTACGGGGTTTACGTTCCGGGTATCCATACCGGAGATGAAAAAGTCCGAAAACGGATCATCACCAATCCGGACGCCTGGCGCCAGCCCCTCTGTCCCGTCGTCCCGCTGATGAAGACAATTCACGACCGGGTGACCCTGGAGATCGCGCGAGGATGCACGCGGGGCTGCCGCTTCTGTCAGGCGGGAATGGTCTGGCGGCCTGTCCGCGAACGGACACCCGCCGTCCTTGAAGAGATGGCCGAGGCGATGCTCAAGGCGACAGGGCACGACGAGATCTCCCTCCTCTCGCTGAGCTCCGGCGACTACTCTCGGATCGAACCTCTCCTGACAACGCTGATGGACCGTTATTACGCCCGGCGGGTCGCACTCGCGCTCCCGTCGCTCCGGGCCGAAACCCTCACCCCACAGTTAATCGACGCGATACGGCGGGTCCGGAAAACGAGCTTCACGCTTGCCCCAGAAGCGGGTACTCAGCGCCTCAGAAATGTGATCAACAAAGGCAATACGGAAGAGGAGCTGCTCGCCACAACGGAACAGGTCTTCGCAGCAGGCTGGAAGGCGGTAAAACTCTACTTCATGCTCGGCCTTCCCGGCGAACGGGAGGAGGACCTGGAGGGAATCGCCGAACTTGCCCACCGGGCGCTCCGGACGGCGAAAAACCGGGGTCAGGTGACCGTCAGCCTTTCGACCTTTGTACCGAAAGCCCACACCCCTTTCCAGTGGCAACGCCAGATCGGCATCGAAGAGACGGCCACCCGGCAGGATTTTTTCAAGAGGCGTCTGAAAAACAGGAACATCAGCGTCAAATGGCATGATGCCCGGATGAGCTTCATCGAAGGCATCTTCTCCCGCGGAGGGGAAGAGACCGGCATGTTGATCGAACAAGCCTATCTTCTCGGCTGCCGTTTTGACGGATGGAGCGACCGCTTCCGTTTCGACCTCTGGGAGGAGGCGCTCCGCCGGATGGGAATTGACGCCGCGGCGTCTCTGCGTGAACGTCCCCGTTCGGAGATCTTCCCCTGGGAGCGGATCGATTGCGGCGTCCGCCGGGATTTTCTGCTGGCCGAGGCCGAAAAAGCCGAAGAAGGCGAAGCAACGACGGACTGCCGGACCGGGTCCTGCGGCGACTGCGGCGTCTGCGATGACGGGACGGGGACACGATGCGGCATCGTCTCCCCTGTGATCGCCCCCGCGGACGCGCCCGTTGGGACCCTCGTCTCGACCTTCGCCGCCCCGGAAGCCACAGACGGCCAGGAAAAAGCCTTCCGCCTCCGGTTCACAAAATTGGGGCCGGCGCGGTTTCTCTCTCACCTGGAGCTTTCGTCAGCCCTGAGCCGGGCAATGATTCTGGGCGGGATCTTCTTCGTCTATTCACAAGGATTTCATCCCCATCCCCGAATCTCCTTTGCCGGGGCAACGGCGGTGGGCATGGAGAGCCGGGGCGAATTCGTGGACATCCGTATCCAGGATCCCGGAATAGAACTGAAAAACCTGGTCGCCCGGATCAATGCCGGCCTCCCCTCCGGAGTCGCTGTCACGGCGATGCGGGAGCTTCCGCCGCATGATTTCTCACTCGCGGAAATCGTCAAAGGGTTCAATTATGATATCATCCTGCCGGAGGAGATCGGGGAAGAGGATCTGGAAAGGTACGAAGCCGACATTCTCCGTTTTCTCGAAGCAAAAAGTTTCTCCATCCGCCGGGAAGCAGGCGGGAAGACCGTCACTAAAGAGATTCGCCCCCTCGTCGCGGGCCTAAATCTGGACCGGCCCTCTCGCCGGGTCATACTTTCCGCCCATTTTGGTCCGGCAGGAACAGTCCGCCCAACCGACCTCCTGATCTCCCTTTTCGGTTTTTCCCCCGAAGCGGCCCGCAGCATTCGCATCGTCAAAACGGCCACCCACCCGGCTGATTTCGCGGGGGAAGCCGATCGGGAAATCATGGAGACAGCTTGCCGCAAGGTGTCTCCATTGGCAACGTGATGCCGTATCGTCTCTTCGCCCCATAAATTTTCTTGACAAATGCACTTTCTTTTCGTTATGGTGCGAATTCAAAATTTTTAAGAGGGATATGAACCTATGTACGCAGTCATTAAAACAGGCGGAAAGCAGCACAGGGTCACCGAGGGCGATGTGATCGCCATCGAAAAGATCAACGGTGACAGGGGGCAAGCGGTCGTTTTTGACCAGATTTTGATGGTCGAAAAAGAGGGCGACATCCGGGTCGGCAGACCTGTCGTCGAAGGCGCGAAGGTCGTCGGCGAGATTATCGCCCAGACCAAAGGCGACAAACTTACCGTGTACAAAACGAAAAAGCGGAAGGGCTACCACAAGAAGACCGGTCACCGCCAGCAGTTGACCAGCATGAAGATCAAGGAAATATCCATTTAAGCGGAGGGCATTATGGCACACAAGAAGGGACAGGGAAGCTCCCGGAATGGAAGAGACAGCAATTCCCAGCGGCGGGGCGTCAAGGCTTACGGCGGCGAGAAGATCAGCGCGGGCTCCATCATCGTTCGTCAGGTCGGAACCGTATTTCATCCCGGCAACAATGTCGGTTTGGGGAAAGACTACACCATTTTTTCGAAGATCGACGGCTTCGTAAAATTCGAGCGACTCGACAAGAAGCGGAAGAAGATCAGCGTGTACACCGCGGCGTAGTAACCTTTTCTTTTTAGATAACGTTAAGGAGAATGGGGAAATGGGCGAGACCGAACGTGAAACCGGTGTAGTCAAGTGGTTTAACGACAAAAAGGGATACGGCTTCATCACCCGGGCCTCGGGAGAAGACATATTTGTCCATCACTCTGCCATCATCGCGGATGGATTTCGCAGTCTGGCCGAAGGGGACCAAGTCGAGTTCGCGATTCAGCAGGACCAGAAGGGCCAAGCCGCCGCGGACGTGCGCAAGATATAGCACACAGGTCTTGGTCGGCAGGGGCGTAAGAGATCATGCCCCTGCTTCTATTTCCTCCGAAAAGGTTGTCACCCCGGGGATGGGCTGATGTGTTGGATTACACAACCACCTGTTGTTCTTACTTGTGGCCCATCCGGGAAAAAACGCAACCGCTGTTTCCACATTCGACAACCGGATAACATTTTCTCCCTCCTCCCCCTCCGCACAATAAAGGCACAGGCGATCGGATGAAATTCATCGATGAGGCGAAGATTTACGTCAAGGCAGGCGACGGCGGCCGCGGCTGCGTCAGTTTCCGGCGGGAGAAGTTCGTTCCCCGCGGGGGACCGGACGGCGGCGACGGGGGCCACGGGGGGGATGTGATCATCCGCGCCTCCCTCAGCCGGCGCACCCTCCTCGATCTCAAGTTCCGCCAGCACCATGTGGCGAAACACGGGGGGCACGGCGAAGGAAGCAAGCGGACAGGCAAGGATTCCGGCGATGTGGAAATCGTCGTCCCGGTCGGCACACTTGTCCGGGACGCCAATACGCAGGAACTCCTCACCGATCTGGCGTCCGACGGGAGTTCATTCATTGTCGCCAAGGGCGGAATGGGCGGTCGCGGCAACGCACGGTTCGCCACCGCTACCCACCGAACCCCGCGCTTTGCTCAGCCCGGCATCCCGGGTGAAGAGCGCTGGATCACGATGGAGCTCAAGCTCCTGGCCGATGTCGGAATTGTCGGCCTTCCGAATGTCGGGAAATCAACCTTCATCTCCCGCGTCTCCGCCGCCCGTCCCAAGATCGCGGATTACCCTTTCACGACGCTTGTCCCCCATCTCGGCGTGGTCCAGTATGGAGAACATGAGTCGTTCGTCATTGCCGACATCCCGGGGCTGATCGAAGGGGCACACGAAGGGATGGGGATGGGCATGCAGTTCCTCCGCCACGTTGAGCGGACCTCCGTTCTTCTCCACATCATTGACGCTTCATCGGAATCCCACGAGGGCGTCTGGCATGACCATGAACTGATCAATCGGGAGCTTTCGCTCTTCAGCCCCGAAATGCGGAAAAAACGGCAGGTCGTGGCAATTAGCAAACTCGATCTTCCTGTGTCCCGGGAGAGGTGGAAGGATGCTGTTGACATCTTTGCGCAAAAAGGGATAAAGTTGCTCGCTTTTTCGGCTGCAACGGGCGAGGGCATCCCGGAAGTGCTCCGGGATCTCATCGCGCTGATCCCCCCCCAAGCCACGGTTACAGGCGAACTGGATGTGTCACCGGAGGAAATACCATCATGACACGCAAAGAACAGCTCGCGGGTGTCCGGAGGATACTCGTCAAGGTCGGAAGCGCGGTCCTGACCGGCGAGGACGGCCTCAATCTCCAGGTGATCGAACAGCTCGTGTCTGATGTTGCTGCCCTGCGCGAACGGGGATGTCAGGTCGTCCTCGTCAGCTCCGGCGCGATTGCCTCCGGTAAACACCGGATGGGTATTGAAGGCAAGCTCAAGAGCATCTCCCAGAAACAGGCGGCTGCGGCAGTTGGCCAGGGGCGTCTGATGCGGGTTTACTCCAACGCGTTCGGAAAACACGGCCTCTTCGTCGGCCAGGTCCTGCTTACAATGAGCGATATCACCGACCGAAAACGCTTCCTGAACATCCGCAACACCCTCTTCACCCTGCTGGAGTGGGGCGTCATTACGATCATCAACGAAAACGACACGGTGGCCGTCGATGAGATCAAATTCGGCGACAACGACCACTTGGCCGCGATGGTGGCCAACATCGTCGAGGCGCATCTGGTGATCAACCTGACAAGCACGGAAGGTCTCTACGATCGAAACCCGACCGACACCAGAAAGGCGAAGCTCATCCCCCTTGTCGCGGAAATCACCCCCGAGATTGAGGCCGCGGCAACTGAGGATGCCACCCCCGTCGGGATGGGCGGCATGAAGAGCAAGGTCCTGGCCGCAAAAAAAGTCACCGCCTCCGGCATCCCCTACATCATCGCCCCCGGCCGCCGTGCGGGCGTTCTCCAGGAGATCCTGGACGGGAAAGAGACAGGCACCTTGTTCCTGCCTTCCGCGGAACATCTGAACAGCCGGAAATATTGGATCGCCTTCACACTGCGCTCCCGGGGCCGCCTCCTGATCGATGACGGGGCAAAAGAGGCCCTTGTCCGGGACGGCAAAAGCCTCCTTCCCTCCGGCGTAACACAGGTGGAGGGGGATTTCGTTCTCGGAGACCCGGTCACCTGCGTGGACTCGGCAGGAAACGCGATCGCCAAGGGGCTGGTCAACTCCGGCGCCGATGAGATCCGGAAAATCATGGGGCTGAAGACCGCCAAGATCGAACAGGTTCTGGGATACAAGGACTACGACGAAGTAATCCATCGCGACAACTTGGCCGTCACGGTCCAGCCCGCCGGAAAACCGAAAGCCTGATCCCTGGCTTTTAGCCTCATCGCCGGGACTTTATCTAAAGGAATCAAAAAGCAATTATGAGTACCGATCTCCCTTCACAGGCAAGGCAAAAGAAGCAGGGGACAGCGGTAAACTGTTTTTCTTGTCAACATTTTCATATTACCTATGATCCGAATTTTCCTTATGGGTGTCGGGCCGCAAGATTCAAGTCACGCGTGTTGCCCTCAATAGAGGTTTTCATGAGCTCTGGAATGGATTGCCTGCTGTTTGCTGTGAAAGATAAAACTCAACACTAATATTTGGCGAACGTGCAAATGTACGCAATAATGGTGGCAGGATTGATACTGAGTTCAGTATTCCACTGTAAAATTCCATTGACAAACAATATTCTTCTCCATATAAGTGTGTAAAAGTAATTTCATAGCTTCTGTTGCCAAGTTAATCGACAGGCAAATCATAATTAGCGCAGGGGAGATGGGGAAAACACATGGGAAATAATCTGAGTGTAGAAGAAAAGGCAAAGATGCGCGTCCTGGTCGTTGATGACATGGTCAACATGCGTCGTACTGTCCGGAACATGCTCCGTCAGCTCGGATACGCGAACATAACGGAAGCCGAAAACGGCCTCGATGCATGGACAAAGCTTCCTTCAGCGAAGATAGATCTGGCCATTGTGGATTGGAATATGCCGATAATGACCGGCGTTGAGCTTTTAAGGAAGGCACGGGCGGATGAAAGATTTGCGAACATCCCCTTCATCATGATAACCGCCGAGGTTGATGAGGGAACGATAGCCGAGGCAGCGGAAACCGAAGTGGATGCTTATATAATCAAGCCTTTTGTGGCGAAGGTGCTTGAGGAAAAGATTGATGCCGTCATGGAGAAGAAAGGGAATGCATCGCCTCTGGACACGTGTTTACGGCTTGCGAAGGTCTTTGCAGGCGCCGGCCAGTTTAACAAAGCTATTGAGCAATTAAGGGAAGCGCTCAAGATCAACTCCTCAAGCCCGCTGGTTTACCTTATCTTGGGCGATCTGTATAATCAGCGGGGCATGCTTGACGATGCCGAAAAGGCTTACAAGAAGGCTATTCTTCTGGAGGCGAAATTTACCAGGGCCTACGACGGCCTTGCGGATGTGTATGAAAAGAAGGGGGATTCAAAAAGGAGCATGATGGTGATGCAGGAAGCCGTCAGCAAGAGTCCCCGGAATGCATCGAGGCAGACCAAGCTGGGTAATGCCCTGCTTGAGCAGGGAATGTTAAAGGAAGCAAAAGCCGCTTTTGAGACTGCCGTCAAGACAGAACCAGACAATATGGTTATGCGGTCGGAAATGGCCGAGAGCCTCCTTGCGAAGAACCTGAATGACGAAGCCGCGACCTTGTTTGAGTCAGTATCGAAGGCCAACCCCACGGACATAAATGTGTACAACCGGCTGGGCATAGCTTACCGCAAGCAGGGCAAATTATTGGAAGCAATTGACGAATACAAGAAAGCGTTGGCCATAGATCCGGGAGATGAAAATTTGTACTACAATCTCGGCACGGCATACATAGCGGCGAAGATGATAGATGATGCGAAGGCACAGTTTAAAAAAGCACTGGAACTTTACCCGGATTTCAAGGAGGCCCAGGAAGCATTGGATAAAATCAGCAATCCTTAATAAAGAGGCCGGAGGATCATGCTGGACTGATAGGCGAGGGTTATAGCTCATGGTAATAAAAGCCAAGATTGATCTGCTGGAGGAAGAGATCGCTAAAGAGAAGGCGAAATTGCTGGAGACCATCAAGCAGAAGGATGGCCAGATAGAAACTTTGACCAGGCGGCTGGAATCAAGTACTGAGCTGACGCGGATGATTGTCCATGATCTGAAAGGACCTCTGGCAAGCATCATGGCCAACCTGGACATGCTGATCTCCTCCGAGATGGGTCACGTAGAACGGGAGATATTGGAAACGGCCATTCAGGGAGGGGATGACCTGCTCAACATTATTAATACCCTCCTTGAAATAGGTCAGATGGAAAGGGGAAATTTCGAACTCAATCTGAGCGTCATCGATTTGGCGGGGATGTTTAAAGCAACGATCGGAAAAATGAAATCACTGGCTTCACAAAAAAGGTTGACTTTGAAAATGGATTGCCCCGGCAAGATTTCTTCCGTTGCCGCAGACGCATCCCTGATCGAAAGAATTATTTTTAATCTGGTCATGAATGCCATCAAGTACACCCGGGAGGGAGGCGCGATCATCCTGACGACGAGGGATGGCATCGCCAAAGACACGGTCCTCATTGCGGTTTCAGATACAGGTATCGGCATTTCCCATGAGTACCATGAAACCATATTTGATCTTTATACCCAACTCCGTCTCCCCGGGGAGAGAAAAGCCAACAGGCAGGATCACGACGCAGGAACAGCGGATAAAAGGGCCGCCGGTTCCGACCGAGGGAAGAGACGGATGGCCAATGTTGGTATCGGACTCGCTTTCTGCAAGCTTGCCGCCCAGCAGCACGGGGGCAGCGTTTGGGTTGAGAGTGAGTTGGGAAAGGGGAGCACGTTCTTTGTTTCATTACCAACAAATCTGATTCCCTCGGGCAGCGATCTCATTTAAAAAATCACTCATCGACAGACCAATGACGCAATATCCGGTTAGAATATTGCTTAAGAGGCGGAGAAACCGGCGGTAAAGAGTTTATCCCCAGCCAGAAATGGAGAAAAAGAGATGGTTAAATATGAAGAATATTCCGAGTTGATCAAGACACGGCGTTCGATTCGTAAGTTCCAGGACAAACCGGTCCCGGAAGACCTCTTGACCAAAGCGTTGGAACTGGCCACTTGGGC
>CAIUXU010000067.1 GCA_903903205.1 uncultured Syntrophobacterales bacterium | reverse complement strand
GCATTTCTGATCGCCCCGGCAACCTGCATTCCGATCTTTTCCGCCAGGCGGAGATCCTGTTCAGTGTAGGCCTTCAGCTTTTTGGACCGGAAATTCATGCTCCCGATCACCTCGCCCATGGAAATCAGCGGAACGCTCAGCGTCGAACGCAACTCCGTCTTGAAGGTTTCATAGAGATTGGGATAGAGCTCCTTTATCTCCTCCGGATCATCCGGCTGGACGAGGATGCCGACGCGTGTATTCATGACGACACCCGTCGTCGTCCCGTGGATGGGATACCAATCCCCCACTCTCCGTCCGGGGTTGTCCATTCCGGAAACATGGGCGACGATAAACTGGTCACCATCCGGCGTTTTCTTCAGATTCACAAGCAACCTGTCAAAGGGGATCAGCCTGTGGGACTCGGTCGCAACCCGCTCGAACACCTCGTTAAAATCCAGCGTGGCGCCGACCACCCTCCCGATTTCGGCGATGATGGCCATCTCTGCGGCCGACCGCGCGGTTTTCTCCTCTGCCCGCTTGCGCTCCGCGATGCCCCACGTGAGGTCGGCCAGGGAGGCTACCGTTTCGATATCCCGCTCATCATAGTTCTCTGTTTTGTTGCCCACGCCGAGTATTGCAACAATCGCATCGCCGCGCAGCACCGGGACGACCAGCTCCCGAATGACCGGGGTGTGGCCCGCAGGCAACCCTTTCCGATGGGGCAGGGTAGCATAGTCGTTGTGGACAACCGGCCTGCGTTCGCGGATGCAGTCCGCCCAGACGCCGGCCTCGTTTACGGGGTAATGGGTCACGTGATCTGTGGTCTGGCACATGTGCTGGAGGGTGTTGGCTGACCATGCCTGCAAGGTCAGGGTGTCCTGGTCCGGCTCCACAAAGTGATAGAAGCCTACCTGGCTGCCCGTGAGCGCCTCGGCCTCATTCAGCGTTTTCTGAAGCAATTCCTTCAGCGAGTGAGCAGGGGCGAACATCTGGATGCGTAAGCGGGCCTCCATGATGCCCGCGCTGCGCTTTCGAGCGGTGATATCGCTCATCACGATGCGGACTACGGGTTCGCCAGCCGTGCCTGAGCGGAACCGAAAGGAGTCGGTCGAAGGATCCTGCGCGACGGAGGCCTCCAGATGTGCCCAGAATGCCGGGCCGTCCTTCTTGACCATGCGCAGTTCGCATGCCTGCGGATTGCCGGTTGTTTTAAAGAGCTGTTTGCGGAACAGGTAGTAAATGTCCTGGTCCTCTATGTGTATAAACTGGGAGAAGATGGGCTGGGCAAGGCCAGGTACGCCGCGGGCAACCCCCAGCATAGTCGCGGCGGCAAGGTTGACATCCAGGATCAGGCCCTGTTCGCTGACGGTGATGTAGCCCACCGGCGCCAGATCGTAGAGGTCAAAATATCTGGCCCGGGCGGCGTCCAGTTCCTCCTGCCTCTGGCGCATCACCGTGTTTTGCATTTCCAGCTCGATCTGGTGCACCCGCAGCTCGTGGACCATTGTGGTCATTGCGGGGAG
>CAIUXU010000066.1 GCA_903903205.1 uncultured Syntrophobacterales bacterium | reverse complement strand
CTTCGATGGGAGTGGTTTTCAAGTTCTCGCGCAACCTGTGCGAGAACTGCCTCGCTGGAGTAAAGTACGCTGAGCTGGCGCATTCGCCAGACATTTGCCGGAGAAAATCCGCGTATTTCAGGAAATGCCTGTCGTAAGTCTGCTGCAACCATTTCAACGACAGCATCGCCCCATCCCAATTCCTGTTGCTTCTCCACAATGCCGCAGCCGATGTCCCAATAAAGCTGAATGAAATCGTGGTTCACGGCTCGGGCCGCCGAAATGCGCGCCGAAACCACCCGCGCCTTCAGCTCGTCAATAAACTTCCGGTACTCCGGCGATGCAATGGAAACGTCCTGTAACTTCTTCATCTCGTCAATTCCTCCAGCATCTTCTCCGCCTCTTTACTGCAGCTTCCAGAACTCCGTAAACAACGGCAGGTTGGTCGTGCTCGTCGTTCTGCCAGATCACCTCCAAGTTATACCGTGATGCTAAACATGAGCAGGCTCGAAGCGATGAATGCGCGACAACACATCAGCGAGGGCGTCCTTGGCTTGCGCCGTATCGTAATCGGTCTGCAAGCCAACCCAGAAGCCGTCGCTGGTTCCGAAGAAGCGAGACAGGCGTAAGCCGGTATCGGCGGTCACAGCCCGTTTTCCCGCAACGATCTCTCCGATGCGCCGTTGCGACACTCCGATTTACTTGGCGATCCGATACTGGGTAATCCCCATCGGCTTCAAAAATTCCTCCAGCAAGATTTCGCCGGGGGTAGGGTAAGGTATTTCACGCGGCATGATGTCGGATTATCTCAAGTTCAGACGTTGAAGCGGAAGTTGATCATCTCGCCGTCCCGGACGACGTACTCCTTGCCCTCCAGGCGGAGTTTCCCGGCGGCTTTGGCGGCGGCGTTGGTACCGCCGCAGGCAATGAACTCTTCATAGCCGATCACCTCGGCCTTGATGAATCCTCGCTCGAAATCATTGTGGATCACCGCCGCCGCCTTCGGGGCCTTGGTTCCCGCGGGGATGACCCAGGCCTTCACCTCATCTTCGCCGACGGTGAAGTAGGAGATCCGTCCAAGGAGGGAAAAGGCCGCGCGGATCACCCGCCCGAAGGCAGCCTCCGCAACGCCGAGCGAGTCGAGGAACTCCTTTCGCTCCTCAGGAGGGAGGGCCATCAGATCCGCCTCGATTGCGCAGCAGATCCCGATCACCGGGACGGCAGACCCCGCCTCCCGGGCAAAGTCATCGGCAACCAAGAGGTTCTCCTCGCCGGTGTTCACGACGACCAGCTCCGGCCGGATTGTCCAGAACGAAAAGCTCCGGATACCGTGGCGCTCCTCATCGGTAAAGACCAGCTCCCGGAGCGGCTTCCCCGCTTCAAGTTGCTCCTGAAGCCTTGGCATGACGTGGGCGTGAAGGGTGTCCTGGGGCGTCATCGGCTTTTTCACCAACTTCGCCAACCGCTCCAGACGGTTCTCGACGATCATCAGATCGGCGAGGATCAGTTCATCCTCCAGTTTCCGGTATTGGCTCATGATTTCGGGGATGGACGATGCGGTGAAGGCATCGACGACGTGGAGGAGCCCCTCAGCCCCGGCGAGGCTCTGCCGGACGGCGTCCCAGGCCTTCTCGCCGACGGCGTTCACGTCGCTGAAGGGGACCTTCGCGGGCGAAACTTTGACCGGCTTGAAGATCTGAACGAGGTGGTCGAAGCGGGAGTCCGGCACCGTAGCCAGGCCCCGGACGCAGGTCTCCCCGTGCATCTCCCGGCTCCGAACGCCGGTCATGATCTCGAAGAGGGTGCTCTTGCCGCTCTGGGGAAGCCCCAGGATACCGATTTCCATTGTTTAATACCTCTTCTCTTTTTTATGCGAAGGCCTTTTCGATTCGCTTCAGCGCCTCTTCCAGGCGGTCGTCGGGGACGGTGAGAGAGATCCGGATGAATCCCTCTCCGTACTGGCCATAGGCGGTGCCGGACGCCACGACGACGGACGCCTTCTCGAAGAGCTTGTTCGTGAATTCGAGCGATCCCATCCCCTTCGGCGTCGGAACCCAGAGGTAGAAGGTCCCCTTCGGCGGATTGAAGTCGATCCCGATCTTCTTGAGCGTTGTCAATACCCGTTCGCGCCGCCTGCCATAAATCTTCATCATGTGGTCGATGTTCCCGGACTCCTCACGGAGCGCCTGGATCCCCGCGTACTGGATCGCGTTGAAGATCCCGGAGTCCGTGTTTTCCTTCACCTTGCTGATCGCGGCGATGAGCTCCGGATTCCCGACGGCCATGCCGATTCGCCAGCCCGTCATGTTGTAGGGCTTCGAGAGGGAGTTGAGTTCGACGCCCACCTCCTTCGCCCCTTTGGCGGAGAGAAAACTGAGCCTTTCCTGGCCGTCGAAAACGACCTCGCTGTAAGGGTTGTCGTAGCAGATGGCGATGTCGTTCGCCTTCGCGAAGGCGACGAGCCGGTCGAAGAACTCCCGCGTCGCGCAGGCGCCGGTCGGGTTGTTCGGGTAGTTCAGGAACATCCCCGTCGCACGTTTCCGGATATCGGCCGGAATCTCTTCGAAAATGGGAAGATAATCATTTTCCGGACGGATCGGGACATTGTACGGAATGCCCTCTCCCATGAGGATGCTCGCCCGGTAGGCGGGATAGCCGGGGTCGGTCATCAGCACGATGTCGCCAGGGTTGACCCGGGCCATCACGAAATGGTGACACCCCTCCTTCGAGCCGATCAGGCCCAGGATCTCCGTTGCCGGGTCGAGTTTGACGCCGTAGCGGGCGTCGTACCAGCGGGCAACCTCCTGCCGGAAGGCCGCTACCGGGGAGGCAGCCCCGGGACCATGCTCACGCAGATGGAGCTGGCCGCCATCCGCCGCGGCGTCGCCGACGCGCCGCTGGCCAGCCGCCTGCTGGTGCGCACGCTGCTCCTGGTGGTGCAGCTGGCGAGCCGCCTGACCGGGGCGCGGCTCGGCGCCCGGCTGCTCCGGCCGCTGCGCGAGAAAGCCGGCCTGGGGCGCATGCGCCTGTTCGTCTCGGGGGCAGCCGCGCTGCCCTCCGGGGTGTTCTGGGGGTTCGTCAACCTCGGTATTCCCGTGGTCGAGGGCT
>CAIUXU010000065.1 GCA_903903205.1 uncultured Syntrophobacterales bacterium | reverse complement strand
GCCGTTGCGCTGAACGGTCAGGGTGTAGGACTCGTTCAGCCGACCCCAGACATTCACCACAATCGTGTCATCGGGGCCGACGATATAATCCGCTGTGACGGGCATGTTTGCGGGCGGGGTGAACGATGTCGGGCCGGATGAGAAGAGCTGCTGCCCGAAGACCTTCAGCTCCTCGGGGGGCAGGATGCCCCTCTCGCGGATCAGCGCCTCGAGGGTCGGATAGGCGAGAGCTCCCTTTTCCGGGGCGGCGATCGCGCCGGGGTAGCCGGTTGCCGCAGCTTCCTCCGCAGCCCCTATCCGGCCGGTCTTTCTTGGATCAGTGGAGGGCGTCTTCCCCGTCGCCGGGATCCGGTTTCGCAGCGCTGGATTGCTCTGAAGGTATTTTTCAATATCCTGCGCCCCTTTGGTCTGTGAGAAGAGCGGTGTCGCTATCAAAATCAGGATCGTGCCCAGGAACAATATTGTTTTCTTCATGAATTCCTCGAATTAATTGGGGACAGCTCCCTATTATTTATTTCGCAGGCGCATCGATTGCCGGAGATTGGCCAGCCGCTCCGGGTCTTCGCGCGTCTTCATATTTTTCAGGTATTCCAGGAAAAAGGCCAGGAAAATTGCAATAAAAAAGGCCACAACCACCGAGATCATACAGATCTGCGCGCGTTTGGGCTTGAACTTTTTCTCCGGAACAAAGGCCGGATCGATGACGTTAAAACTGTAATACCGCTGGATTTTGGCCAGCGTCTCCTTTTCGATCTGCTTGGCGATCAGTTCGTAGAGGCGGTTCTTCAGCAGAGGATCGGTCGTTTTCGACAATTGCTGGTTGAGATGGACCTGCTGAGCGGCGGCGTCCTCGAGCGTCTGCCTGCGGAGGAACTCGCTCAGGCCGATGATGTAATAATTGAGGATGGCCTGCGCCATTTTGGGATCCTTCGATTCGAAGCTCAGTCGCATGACGTTCTGCTTCTTTTCCGGTGTTTTGCCAAGCAGCTCCTGCATTGGCTTGTAAGCATCCTGGAGTGTTGGATTTTTCGAGACACTACTCTTCTCGTCCGGCGACCCGAAAATCCCCTTCAAAAACTCCGAAGCCTTCTGGAGCAGTGAGGGTTTGTCGACTTTCCAGTCCCCGGTTTTTACGTCCCATAATTTATCGAAAATGATCGGCAGGAGATTGTGCTCCCGGATGATGGTGTTGGTCAGATCCCGGCTCTTCAGGACGACATCGAATTGATCGAGGGAGCCGGTTGCGCCGATCCCCACCTCGGAGGCGATCATGGCGCCGAAACCTCCCAAACTGCCGAGGGCTGAAAGGGCGCCGCTCGTTTTTTCTTGCGTCGTCGGGGCGATTGTCGCCTCCGAGCGGTAAACATTCGGCATCTGCAGGCTGATCAAAAGCGCGGCGATCCCCGCCAGGAAAACGACGGAGATGATCATCACTTTGTGCTTGAGCAGCACGATGAAGAGATCGAGCAGGTTGATCTCGTCCTCCTCGGGCATGCCGGGGGAAGAGGGGTTCCAGCCGCCGGGCGCCGGCAAGTGCGGCTCCCCCGCGGGAATCGTCGGCCGCGCCGGCAGATTTTGCACATCGTCAGACAATGTTGGCTCCTTCTGAATACAGTTTCCTATTGAGGGGCGATCAATACCGCCGATCCCGCTTTTTGTCAACGACTATGAGCTGTGTTACTGCTTTTGCTTCCAGGGTGTAGGGTGCGTCTTGACGCACCGCTTGTTGGTGCGTTACGGCTCCCGTCTAACGCACCCTACATCGAGACCTTTGCACAACTCCCTTATTCGTCACCCCGGCGAAAGCCGGGGTCCAGACGGTCTTGAAAGGACTGGATACCGGCTTTCGCCGGTATGACGATTTGCCACGTTTCAGGAGAAATTCAAAGGTCTCACATCTGTTGCCGAAAAACGCTAAATTGCAAGACCTGACCCCATCCTATTGCTTTTGCTCCCACGCCCACGCGGTGCGGATGATGAATTCAAGGTCGTCGTGGCGCGGCTGCCAGCCGGTGAGCTCGCGAATTCGGCGGCTGTCGGCGGTAAGCGCCGGGGGATCGCCGGCACGACGGCCGGTCTCCTCCACCGGGAACACGGCGCCGGTCACTTGCCGCGCACAGTCCACCACCTCGCGCACCGAATAGCCGTGGCCATAGCCGCAGTTCATCGTCTCCGTCCGGCCCGTTTCTGTCAGGTATGCGAGGGCCCCGAGGTGCGCGGCGGCAAGGTCGTTCACGTGGATGTAGTCGCGCACGCAGGTGCCGTCCGGTGTCGGGTAGTCGGTCCCGTAAACGGAGAGCTTCGGGTATTCGCCCTTCGCGGTCTTGAGCGCCCGCGTGATGAGGTGGGTCGCCTCGCGGTAGCTCTGCCCGATCCGGCCCTCCGGATCCGCCCCGGCGACGTTGAAGTAGCGCAGCGCGGCGTACCGGAAATCGGTCGCGGCAGCGAGATCCGCAAGGACGTGCTCGATCATCACCTTCGAGGCGCCGTAGGGGTTGATCGGATTGAGGGGGGTCGCCTCGTCGACGGGGATCTTCTCCGGGATACCGTAAACGGCGGCGGTCGAGGAGTAGATCAATTGCCGGACGCCCGCCTCGCGCATCGCCTCGAGCAGATTCAGCGTGTTGATCACGTTGTTCCGGTAGTAGGCGTGCGGCTCGCGGACCGACTCTTCCACCTGGATCGAGGCGGCGAAGTGCATGACAGCCTCCGGCCGGAAAGCCTGAAGAACGTCCAGGATTGCCGCCCGGTCGGCGAGATCGCCGCGGTGGAGGCGGCCAGAGAGTATCGCCCATTCGTGGCCAGTGGAAAGGTTGTCGAAGACGACGATCTCATGGCCAGCTTCGCCCAGCGCCTTGACGACGTGGCTGCCGATATACCCGGCGCCACCGGTAACAAGAATTTTCATCTGAAAATCCCCCCTCGAATTGTTAAAATCATCTTCCCTCCCCCTCTGACGGGGGAGGGCTAGGGTGGGGGT
>CAIUXU010000064.1 GCA_903903205.1 uncultured Syntrophobacterales bacterium | reverse complement strand
TCGCGTGGCGATGGCCTTTGGTGGGATCAAACCCGGGGATTTCCGGAAAAATCTCAACTACAACCGGGACCGGACCTTTGCGTTTGTGATGCCCATGGGTTTTGTCAGCGATGAGTGGTATGCCAATGCTGCCGGCGCCATCAACTGGGGATTCCCGACGATTGCCGATACGCCGATCCCGGAGGTTTTGCCCACCGGTATCTGCACCTACGAGCATGTCGTTTCCAATATCCCGCACGACCAAATCGTCCAGAAAGCGGTGGAGGTGAGGGGGCTTAAGGTCACGGTCGCTTCTGTGCCCATTCCCGTCTCCTACGGTCCGGCGTTCGAAGGCGAAAGGGTCCGGGGGGAAGACATCTATCTGGAGTGCGGCGGTGGTCGCACCCATGCGGTGGAATTGGTCATCTCCAAACGGATGGATGAGGTGGAAGACGGCAAGGTGGAGGTGATCGGTCCGGATGTGGATGCGGTTCAGCCGCCGGGACAACTGCCGATCGCGATCCGGGTTGAGGTGACAGGCCGGAAAATGCAGGAGGACTTCGAGCCGATCCTGGAACGGCAGATTCACCACCTGATCAACTATGCGCAGGGAATCATGCATATCGGTCAGCGCGATATCGCCTGGCTTCGTATTTCGAAAGGGGCTGTCGCCAAGGGATTCAAACTTTCCGATCTTGGAAAAATTCTCCATGCCAAACTGCACCAGGACTTCGGCGCGATTTTTGACAAGGCCCAGGTCATGATTTACACGGAACAAAAAGCGGTGGACGAGGTGTTGGCCCAGGCCCGGGCCATTTACGGAAAGCGGGATGCGCGGATCGAAGGGATGACCGACGAGACCACGGATACCTTCTACTCCTGTACCCTCTGCCAATCATTCGCCCCCAGCCATGTTTGCGTCGTCAGTCCCGAAAGGACGGGATTGTGTGGCGCCTACAACTGGATGGACTGCAAGGCCGCGTTCGAGATCAATCCGACCGGTCCCAACCAGCCCATTCCGAAGGGCGACGTCCAGGATCAGAAACTCGGACAGTGGAAAGGCACCAATGACTTCGTGCTGAATGCGTCACGGCAGAAGATCGCCCAGGTGAGCCTCTACAGCATGATGGTCGATCCGATGACCACCTGCGGTTGCTGTGAATGTATCGCTGCGGTGCTTCCGATGTGCAACGGCATTATGACGGTGAATCGCGATTTCATGGGGATGACCCCGTGCGGGATGAAGTTTACGACGCTGGCCGGTTCTGCGGGCGGCGGTGCGGTGACGCCAGGCTTCCTGGGGCACAGCAAATACAATATCTCCCAGAGAAAGTGGCTTACGGGAGACGGTGGACTGATGCGTCTGGTCTGGCTGCCCAAGATGTTGAAGGACGAGCTCCGGGAACGTTTGCAGAAGCGTGCCGAAGAGATAGGGATCCCGAATTTTATCGATATGATCGCCGACGAAACCATCGGAACGACGGAAGACGAAATACTGCCGTTCCTGGAGGAAAAGAAGCATCCGGCGCTGACGATGGAATCGATCTTGGGATAAACAGGTGTAGGGGCACGGCATGCCGTGCCCCTACCTTTTTAAAGGAGAAAGGAGAGTAGATCATGGCTCTTACGGGAATCCAGATATTCAAGTTGTTGCCGAAGACAAACTGCGGGGAATGCGGCGTCCCCACCTGCCTTGCTTTTGCCATGAACCTGGCGGCGGCGAAGGCCGAACTGGCTTCATGCCCCTACATCTCGGCGGAATCGAAAGCCCTGCTGTCGGAGGCATCGGCGCCGCCCATTCGCCCTATTAGCATAGGGAGCGGGGACAATGTGGTCAAAATCGGCGGGGAGACCGTTCTGTTCCGTCATGAGAAGACCTTCGTGAACAAACCTGGTGTGGCGCTCTTGATCAGCGATACCATGTCTGCCGATGAGGTGGCTGGACGGATCAATCGCTTTAAAACGTTAAAATACGAATGGATAGGCCTTGTGCTGCGGGCAGAGATGATTGCGGCGAAAAATGAATCAGGTGATGCCAGCAAGTTCGGAGACCTGGTCAAAAAGCTGACGGATGAGACCGACGCTGCACTGATCCTGATGAGCGACAGCGCCGATGCCTTGAAGGCCGCCCTCCAAGTTTCGGCCCAGCGCACGCCGCTCATTTATGCGGCGACGGATGGGAATGCGGATGTGATGGTTGCGTTGGCGAAAGAGTTCAAGTGTCCTCTCACCGCAAAGGCTGCCAATTTGGAGAGTTTGGCCCTTCTGACGGACAAAATCAGCGCGGCCGGCGTCAAGGATATCGTTATGGATGGCGGCGCCCGGACGGTGCGGGGCGTTTTCGAAGAGCAGGTGTTTGCCCGTCGGGCCGCCCTGGTCCAGAAAAATCGTTCCCTGGGCTTCTCGACGATCACTTTCCCCTGTGAAATGACGAAAGACCCCATGAAGGAGGCGCTGATCGCCGCTACGCTGATTGCCAAGTATGCCGGGATCATTGTCCTTTCCGACTTCCAGGGGGAGAGCCTCTTCCCGCTCCTGGTTGCGAGACTCAACATCTACACCGACCCGCAACGGCCGATGATGATGCAGCAGGGAATCTATCCAGTTGGAAATCCGAACGAAGATTCACCGGTGCTCATTACGACCAATTTTGCGCTGACCTATTTCATCGTTTCCGGTGAAATCGAGGCCAGCCGCGTACCCAGTTGGCTTATGGTCATGGATACGGAAGGCCTTTCCGTTCTGACCGCCTGGGCCGCCGGAAAGTTCGTTGGGGATGCCATCGGTCAGTTTGTGAAAAAATCCGGCATTACGGAAAAGGTCAAGCACAGGAAGATCGTGATTCCGGGATTTGTGGCTACGGTAAGCGGAGATCTGGAGGAAGAGCTGGGTCCGGAGTGGGAAGTGAAGATCGGACCTCGTGAGGCCGCTCACCTCTCGCCGTTCCTGAAGCTGGGTGTCTAAAACTATGGATCGAGTGATCATAAAGGAGGAGTAGCTTATGTTGCGCATAGGAGAAAATCTCAACGTAATGGTGAAAAAGATCGGCGCGGCCATGATGGAGAGGGATCCCAAACCCATCCAGGAGCTGGCGATTGCCGAGGCCAAAACAGGCGTCGATTATATCGATATCAATCTGGGACCTGCTCGCAAAGAGGGCGCCCAATTGATGGAATGGGTCGTCAGAACGGTTCAAGAAGTGGTTGATACCCCTCTCTACCTTGATACCATCAACGCCGAGGCCCTTGAGGCGGGGCTTAAGGTATATCAGAATCGCAAAGGCAAGGCCGTCATCAATTCCATCATGGCCCGGCCGGAAAGTATGGCATCGAAGCTGCCGTTGGCCGGGAAGTATAATGCGGGCTTCGTTGCGCTCCTTTGGGGTCCCACCGGATTGCCGAGGGATGCAAACGAGCGCGGCGTTCTGGCTGCCGAGTTGATGCAGAAGGCCGCTGAAGCCGGCGTGCCCAATGAGGATGTCTGGATCGATCCGATCGTTACGCCGATTACCAGCCCCCAGAGCCAGGTGCAGGTGCCGAGCTGTGTGGAATTCATGAGGATGTTTCTGGATTTCCAGGAGATGGCCCCCGGGTTGAAGTCAACGTGCGGTGTCTCCAATGTGTCGAACGGCGCCCCCGATCATCTGCGGCCGATCCTGAACCAGACCTACATGATGCTGCTGGAGAGGTACGGCATGTCCAGCGCCATCCTCGATGCCTTCGACGACGACATGAAGGCTTTCGCCGCCCCCGGCGGCAAGCAGGAACTGAAGAACATCGTCTACCGGGTGATGGACGGTGAGGACGTAAACCTTGGTTCACTGACCAAGGAACAGTTGAACTACGTAAAAACGACCAAGGTGCTGATGGGAAATATCCTCTACTCTGATTCCTGGCTGGAACTCTAGCCGGGAGAGATGAATCCTTAACCTTAGTAGGGGCGAATAATCATTCGCCTCTACGAATTTACGAGGCTGTAAACATGGAAAACAAGTTCAAACAGTCCCTGCTCGACAAGTCAGTTTTTTCGGTAACCTGGGAGCTGGTGCCGGGCAGGGGGGCTAAGGAAAAAGCGCAGGAGGTTGTCTTCAGCAGCGCCGAAGCCGCCGTAAAGTCCGGAAAGATCCACGGACTGACGATTACCGACAATCCGGGCGGAAACCCTGCCATCTCCGCCGAGTTTCTCGGCGCGGAGATTGTCCGGATGGGCATCGAACCGCTGGTCCATTTTACCTGCAAGGACAAGAACCGGAATCAGATGGAAGGGCTCCTGCACGGTTTGAACCGCGCAGGCGTCCGGAACCTGCTGATCATGACGGGCGACTATCCTGTTAGCGGTTACGGTGGCCGACCCAAGCCGGTCTTCGATCTCGACCCGGTGCATGCCCTGAAACTGGCCGGTGAGTTGAACGCCGGACTCCAGGTGGGCACGGCGGCGAAGCCGGCCCAACTGCAACCGACGGAGTTCTTCAGCGGTTGCGCCGCCTCGCCCTTCAAGCGCGACGAGGCGGAGCAGGTCATTCAGTACTACAAGCTCAAGAAGAAAATCGAAGCAGGCGCAGACTTTATCGTTCCCCAATTGGGCTACGACATGCGAAAGTTTCATGAACTCCTTCAATTTATTCGGGAACAGGGATGGACCATTCCGATCATGGGCAACATCTACATCCTTCCCTTCGGCGCCGGCCGGGCGATGAGCCAGAATTTCGTGCCCGGTTGCGTCGTGACGAAGGAGCTCTTGGCCCAGCTCGAAAAGGAGAAGGACGCCGCGGACAAAGGCAAAGGCGCCCGGCTCGATCGCGCGGCAAAGATGTTTGCCTGTTTCAAGGGGATGGGTTATGACGGCGTCCACATTGGTGGACACGGTGTGCCGGTCGGCGATGTGGAGTACATCATCGGCAAGGGCGAAGAGCTTGCCCCGAACTGGCAGGATCTCGTGAAGCAGCTTGAGTTTCCGCAGCCGGGCGGCTTCTATTACTATGAAAAAGATGAGAAGACGGGCCTCAATACCAAGACCCCAACCAACCGGAAAAACAGACCCCCCGACACCGACGTACCGGCTATTTACGGGATGAACCGGATGATGCACAAAATGATGTTCGACCCGGGCAAGGGGCTGTTCGGCGCGATGCGTTCCATGATGACATCCGTGGACGGAAGCGGGATGGAAGGGTTCGTCACAAAGCTCGAACATATCGTCAAGGTCGTGCTCTTCGACTGCGAAAACTGCGGTGATTGTTCACTCTTCGAGCTGGCCTATCTCTGCCCGATGAGCCAATGCCCCAAAAAACAGCGGAACGGGGCCTGCGGCGGCTCTTTCGAGGGTTGGTGCGAGGTCTACCCCAACAAGAAAAAGTGCGTTTACGTCCGGGCCTATGCACGGCTTAAAGAGCACGGTGAGGAAGAGACCATCCGGGAAACCGTTGCTCCTCCGTGCAACTGGGATTTCTACCAGACCGCCTCCTGGATCAACTTCTACCTTGGCCGCGACCACGTCGGCAAGCGGCTTGGGGTGCCCATGGTGCCGAAGCCGAAATAAACACCATAAACAAGAAAGGCCCGCGGAAGCGGGCCTTTCTTGTTTATGGCTCATGCCAAGGATGAGGCCACCACGTCGAGGCGGCTTCTCTTTCACGGGTACGCTCATTTGAGCGGATCTCAATGATTTACCTTTCGGCTGCATCCTTGTTCAGCAAATCCAGGGCTTCCTGGAGGCGGTAGCGGTTGACCAGGCGGTTTAATTCCGCAAGCAGGGTCTCCTGCTCTTCGGGCCAGCTCTTTTGCAGCAAAGTCGCCATAATTTCCTTGCAGGGTGCGGGTTCACCGTTATCCAGGGGCTCCTTCAACTGCTCCAGCAACCGCTGCAGTTCGGACATATCTCCCGGCGGAAGTTCCGGCCTGACGGGAGTCGCGGGAGCCACGGGATTTATGGGGACAGATTTAAAATCACTCCTCGCAAAGCCCTGTGCAATTGGAAAGGTAAGAAGGAGTGTGAAGAGGCTTCCTTTGTCAATGACACTCTCCACCTGGAGCTTTCCGCCCATGAGCTCGACCAGGTTCCGGCTGATCGTAAGCCCCAGGCCCGTTCCCCCGAAGCGCCGGGCCGTGGTCGTGTCGCCTTGGGTGAATGGCGTGAAGATTCGTGAAAGTTCCTCCTCCGTCATGCCGATTCCCGTGTCCTGTACGCCGATCGCCAGATCAATCTCCGCCTCGGTGCGCCGCAGAATTTTCACCGCAACCTTGATCTCTCCCTTCTTCGTAAACTTGAC
>CAIUXU010000063.1 GCA_903903205.1 uncultured Syntrophobacterales bacterium | reverse complement strand
GACACCCCCTTCCAGGCGGCCGGACCCATGATGGGGCGGATCGCCCCTCTCGGTCTCATCGAGCCGATTCCATCCCGGGAGCTGGGGCCGCGCAAGGCGCGCACCTTTACCTATCTTCAATTCATCTGGTCGCTCTACGAATCCTTGGGGGTGTGCAACTTCGTGGCCGGTCCGGTGTGGGCGCTGACTCTGCCCAAGCTGGTGGAGGTGGTTCAGGCGGTGACGGGTTGGGAAACAAGTCTTTGGGAGCTGATGAAGGTTGGCGAGCGAACCGTCACCATGGCCCGGGTATTCAACCTGCGCGAAGGGTTCGGGCGCAAGGATGACACCCTTCCGGATCGGCTTTTCGAACCTCTGGAGAGCGGCGCCCTCCAGGGGAAAGGGATGGATCGCCTGGAGTTTGAGGAGCTCTTAACCCTCTATTACGAGGCCATGGGCTGGGATCCCAGGGACGGCGTACCGACAAGAGGAAAACTTGCCGAGTTGAATCTGTTCTGGCTGGACGGGTTTTTGAAAAAGAACAGGACAGTTACCCCTCCTCCCGTTTCCGGAGGTGGTGCTTGATCATCTTGAGCTGCAGACCCTTCCGGCTCAACCCCAGCCGTTCGGCCGCCCGCGTGACGTTGCCATCGCTCTCCTCGAGGCAGCGGGCGATGATCTGTTTTTCCATCTCCTCCATGTGGCTCTTCAGGACGTCGCGACCCGCCGTGTCTGCCGTCCCCGGCGGCACCGAGCGAGGTTCATGCGCGGCCCGTACGATCTCCGGTGGCACAATTGCCATGGTGATGAAGGACCCCTCCGCCATCAGAACCATCCGCTCCACAAGATGCTCGAGCTCACGGATGTTTCCCGGCCAGGGATAGGTGAGGAGGCACTCCCTGACTTCCGGGGAAACCCCTTCGACCTGCATATTAAGCTTCCGGTTGAATTTATCGAGAAAATATCCGGTCAGCGGGAGGATGTCTTCGGTCCGCTCCCGAAGAGGTGGGATATGGATAGGAAAGACGTTCAGTCGGTAGAAGAGATCCTCCCGGAACTTCCCCTCCTTGACCTCCTGCTGGAGATTCCGGTTTGTGGCCGCGATAAGACGCACGTCCACCGAGATGTTTTTCAGGCCACCCACCCGTTCGAAGTTCTGGTCCTGGATTGCCTGGAGAAGTTTCGGCTGCATCTCCCGCGGAATTTCTCCGACCTCATCCAGGAAAAGGGTTCCCCGGTGGGCCAGTTCGAACCTGCCCGGTTTTGTGGTCACGGCGCCGGTGAATGCCCCTTTTTCATAGCCGAAGAGCTCGCTTTCCACGAGATTTTCAGCAATGGCGGCGCAGTTGATCTTGATGAAGGGCTGTTCCTTCCGGGAGCTGTTCCTGTGGATGGCACGGGCGATCAGTTCTTTGCCCGTGCCCGTCTCTCCCGTGATGAGGACGGTTGTCGTCGTGGGTGAAACCTTCCGGATTATCTCATGGATCTCGGCCATGCCGCTGCTTGTGCCGATGATCCGGTAGGGATCTACATCGCCGGACGTCGTTGAGAGGTCGCGGTCACCAAGTTGCCGGGTCTTGATCGCCTTCAGGATGACCGTCTTGAGTTCATCCTGTTCAAATGGTTTTGTGAGATAATCGAAGGCCCCTTTCTTCAGTGCGTCGACCGCGTTCGCCACGGTTCCGTAAGCGGTGAGGATGATGACGGGGAGTGACGGATCGTCCTGCATGATCCGATCCAGGAGCCCCATGCCGTCGAGTCGCGGCATTTTGAGATCCGTGGCGACGACGGCAATCTTCTCCTCCTTCAGGATCTGCAGAGCCTGAAGGCCGTCGGCAGCAGTGGCCACATCGTAGCCTTCCTTTTTC
>CAIUXU010000062.1 GCA_903903205.1 uncultured Syntrophobacterales bacterium | reverse complement strand
GTTCCGTCCGTCTGGCTGCTTGAGCTTTTCCCGGCGGCGACCGTCTGTGGTCTCGATCCGGATGAGGAACGGGTTCGTGTGGCCCGGTCGGCGCTTGGGTCGCGTGGCGATGTCCGGCCTGGCCGGGCGCCCGATCTTGCCGATTTGCCTGACTGCGCAGACACGGCGATGATCCTCGACGTGATCCACATGTTGGACGATGCGTCTTTACGTGAAACCTTGCGAATTCTATGTGCAAAACTTGTCCCCGGTGGCCGGCTTGTGATTCGGGCAACGATCCCGGCGGGCAAGAAAGTGCTGAGTGCTGAAAAAAAAGCGGGAGCATCGGGGGATGACAAAAAAACGGCGGCCGGGCAAAAAGGGGGGACAGCTCCCGAATTTTGCTGCAAAAATCGGGAGCTGTCCCCCCTATTTGCTCGTGTGGAGGCCTTTCGCCTGCGGCGTCTTGGCCTCTCTCCCTGTTATCGGAGTCGCGACGACCTGGCGGCCATGATCCGCGAAGCGGGATTCGAGATGCAAACGATCGAGGCTGCAGGTAGGGAAGAAGTCTGGTTTATTGCCGATCGTCCTCTTCCTGCGAGAACAGAATCATGAAGGATTTTGCCTACCGCTGCCTCGTTGTCCTGCAAAAGAGATTCGGGAGCTGGATCTTTCTGCTGATCGCCTGGCCCGTGGCGACGGGATATTTCATCCTGTTTCCGCGTCGCGTAGCCGTCAGCGTCCGATTCTATCGCCAACTCTTCCCGGGCCGGGGGCGTTGCCATGCCCTCCAGTGCGCCTGGCGGCAGTATCACCATTTCGTCCACGTCTTTCTGGACCGATTTTACCTGGCGGAGGGCGACGACCTTGCGGTGACTTGCGAAGGATTTGAGCATCTCGTCGCGGCTGCGGAAAGCGGCCGGGGGGGGGTTATCCTGATGTCTCATGTCGGAAGCTGGGAGATCGCAGCCCGGCTCCTCCGGCATGAGGGTCGGAACCATCCATCCATGAGGCTGCTGCTTTACCTGGGGGCGAAGCATAAGGAGCAGATCGAACGGCGACAGAAGAAAAGTGTCGAAGAGAGTGGAATCCGCGTCATTTCTGTTCCGGAGAACGGAGGGTCGGCCATGGACATCCTGGAAGGGCTGAGCTTCCTGCGGGAAGGGGGGCTGGTTTCTCTAACGGGGGACCGGCTGTGGGGTAGGGAGCAGCGGGCCGTCACCGTCCGATTTGCAGGCGGCGAGGCGAGGATTCCTGAAATTCCCTACCTTCTGGCGATGCTATCCGGGTCGCCGCTTTTGATCTCTTTCGGATATCGCACCGGAAAGGGTGCATATCATCTCATCACGAAGCCGCCCCTTTTTATCACAAACGCTTCAAGGGGAGAGCGGAGCGCCGCCATTGAAAAGGCGGCCCAGGCTTATGCGGATTTATTGGCCGATACGGTCCGCGCCCATCCGTATGAGTGGTACCACTTCCAACCATTCCTCACCACCTAGGACTGAGTGCTCAGTTTCTTGTCGAGAAAAAGGGGGAAAAAGGGGGGACAGCTCCCGATTTTTGCAGCAAAATTCGGGAGCTGTCCCCCCTTTTTCCCAGCACTTTCTTTCATACCCCTTCGGGAAGCATCTCCAATGCTTTTTCAAAAAAACCTTCGGTTCCGAAATTCCCCGATTTGAAGGCCAAACACAGTACCTCCGGCGCCAAACTGAAGGTCCAGGGGACGCCCGGTTCAAT
>CAIUXU010000061.1 GCA_903903205.1 uncultured Syntrophobacterales bacterium | reverse complement strand
AGAGTATTACCCTGAAGTAAACGATTGTTGCGGCGAATAACAGCCATATTCGCCGCAATAAATGCGGAGAATATTCTTGCTTATGCGGTGAATAGGCGGCATAATACTCGATGGCGGGGACACCCTGCGGCTGAGTGTCCCCAAGGAGAAGTGTCCCCAAGGAGAGTAAAACCATCATGAACTATATCCACGACAGAAAAGATTGGCCCAAAATGACCTGGAACACCGAGCGGCTGGCCGGGCAACTTGCCGGAGTACGTCATCGGCAGGGGCGGCTCATCGGCCGGATGGAAGGACTGGGTTTTTCACTCCGTAACGAAGCAGTGCTCCAGACATTGACGGAGGACGTTCTCAAATCCAATGAAATCGAAGGCGAGAAGCTGGATAAAGACCAGGTTCGGTCTTCTGTTGCTCGGAGACTGGGGCTTGATATCGGCGGACTGATACCGGTTGACCGGCATGTCGAGGGCGTTGTGGAAATGATACTCGATGCCACCGGCCATTATACCGATCCGTTAACCGAGGAGCGTCTGTTTGGCTGGCACGCCGCGCTGTTCCCGACCGGGCGCAGCGGGATGGCCAAGATCGCGGTCGGCCGCTGGCGTGACGCGCAATCCGCTCCCATGCAGGTCGTGTCCGGGCCGATCGGCCGGGAGCAGCTGCATTATCAGGCCCCGGAGGCCAAGCGTGTTTCCGGGGAGATGCGTGCCTTCCTGGAGTGGTTTAACGCTCCCCCGCCGATCGATCCGGTCATGGTGGCAAGTTTGGCCCATCTCTGGGTTGTGACGATCCATCCCTTTGAAGACGGCAATGGCAGGATCGCCAGGGCGATTGCCGATATGGCCCTGGCGCGTTCGGAAAACAGCACGCAACGTTTTTACAGTATGTCGGCGCAAATCCGCCTGGAGCGCAATGCCTATTACGATACGCTCGAACAGACCCAAAAAGGCGACCTTGATGTCACGTCTTGGCTGGAATGGTTCCTGGGCTGTCTGGATCGCGCCATTGAAGGTGCTGGACAGATCCTGGCCGACATTTTCCGCAAGGCCCGGTTCTGGGAGACTCAGATCCGGACGCCGTTTAACGAACGACAGCGGGCGATCATCAACCGGTTGCTCGACGATTTTGAAGGCAAGCTGACTTCCTCCAAATGGGCCAAACTCGCCAAATGTTCACAGGATACTGCCCTGCGGGACATAGATGATCTGGTGAAATGTGGTGTCTTGGTGAAGGAGCCGGGAGGTGGACGCAGCACCAGTTATGCCTTGGCAGACCCATGGGTAAAACGAGATCCTGCATGGTTGCCGCCTCCCGTTCCTTGATCACTTCGGAATCGGAGATACCCACTCAGGTTGGTGGCTGCATGCGCTTGGGTGTTATTGCTTCCCCGCCCTTGCCAGCGCATCGCGGAGAAGCTGGACGGGGTGAAGGACCCGGAGGCCGGTCAGGTGGCGGATCTGCATCCGGCACCCTTCGCAATCCGTGAGGATGATATCGGGCTTCATCCGGGCGACCGCTTGCGCAAGGTCCTTCCCGATCTCCTCGGCGATGGCGAACTTTTCCTTCTTGAAACCGTACAGGCCTCCCAAGCCGCAGCACTCCGCCTCGATCAGACTTACATCCAGTCCCGGGACCAGGCGAAGCAGCTCCAGCGCCGGCATGCCGATGTCGAGGGAGCGAAGGTGGCAGGGGGCGAAGTAGGCCGCTTTTAGCGGCAGGAGCTGGAAGACTACCGACGATTTGCTCTCCTCGCGGAGGCGCAGCAGGTACTCGCAGATGTCGAAGAGGTGTCGCGCGAGATCCTCCGCCCCGGGAAGATGGAGGAGTGGGCCGTACTCATGGCGAAGCATCAGGCCGCAGCTCGTCGAGGAGAAGAGAATGTCAATCCCCCGGACCGTCCTGAGCAGGGAATCGACGTTCCGTTGCCCCATCTCCTTTGCCCCTTTAAGATCCCCGACGCCGAGGCGCGGTATCCCGCAGCATCGCTGCGGCGGGACGACGACTTTCAGATCGTGCGCCTCCAGGATTGCGACGGCGGCCTTTCCCACATCCGTCTCGTTCGTGTTTGTGAAGCAGCCGTGGAAATAGGCAACTTCCCGGCCGCCGACTTCCGGCGCCTGCCGGGCGCCAAACCAGCGGCGGAAGGTGGGATACTCATAAGCGGGAAGATCCCGTCGCCGGTCGATCTGGAGCAGCGCGTCGAGAAGCCAGCGAACAACCTTTGTCTTCATCAGCGGGTTGACAATCTTCGCGTAACGCGAGGCCATTTCGCCGAAGAGGTCGCTTCGAACAAGGAGCCAATCCCGGAAGTTCCTGCCCCGCTCACCCCGGTATTTTGCCTTCGCCAGCAGGTTCAGTTCGGAGATGGGAACGCCGGCGGGGCAAACCGTGT
>CAIUXU010000060.1 GCA_903903205.1 uncultured Syntrophobacterales bacterium | reverse complement strand
GGTTCAAGCTGATGGTGTTCAGATTCTGGCCGATCTGATCATGGAGTTCCCGGGAAATCATCTTCAGTTGATGTTCCTCTGTTTCCGCCAGCAGCCCTGTCAGGCGCTGCATGTCGGTTGTTCGCTGTATGACGAGGTCTTCCAGATTGTTACGGTGTTTCTGCAACTCGATATGGTTGCGGACGCGGGCCTGGACGACGGTAATGTTGAAGGGTTTGGTGATGTAATCGACGGCCCCCAACTCCAGACCGTACGCCTCATCGGCATCCTCGTTTCGGGCAGTCAGAAAAATAATCGGGATCTCCCGTGTGGTCGGATCAGCCTTCAGGCGGCGGCAGACCTCGAAGCCGTCCAGGCCCGGCATCATCACGTCCAGGAGCATCAGAGCTGGCCTGGCTCGTTTCACGCTGGCCAGGGCGGCCGCACCATCGGTGGTGACGCGCACGGTGTAGTCCCGGCACAGGGCAGCCAGCAGGACGTCAATGTTGAAGGCCGCGTCATCCACCACGAGCAGGGTTGGCTTTTTCTTAATCATTGGTTCTCTCTTCGGCCTTGCGGCGCAGCCCCGCCGCCTGGTTCGGATGGGTCTCTTTCTCAGTCATGGCTAACTTTTGCCCGTTCCGTGGTTGCAATGGCATACATCTTCCCGGCTTCATTCACCAAGGCGGTGGAGGTTACCGATACGTTCACGACAGTGCCATCTTTGGCAATGCGCTGGGTTTGATACGGCTCCAGAATTTCTGTCCGGCTGAGCTGCAGCACCCGGGCCAGCGCTTCCTCTCGCCGTTTCTCCGGGATCCGGTCGCGGACGTTCATCGCCAGCGCCTCGGCTTCGCTCCAGCCATACATCCGTACCGCTGCCGGGTTCCAGGCGATGATTCGGCCTTCCAGATCCTGAACCGTGATGGCATCGTTCGCATCGCGGACGACCACGGCAAGGCGGAGCAACTCATTGGCTTTCCGCAGCGCCTCCCGCGTCTTTTCCATTTCCGTAATGTCCACAAAGGTGATCACCGCGCCCTCGATGATATTTTCGAGGGTACGGTAGGGCTGGATGCGCATGTTGTACCACATGCCCTCCGTGGTCTGCACTACCGCCTCCTTGGGAATGAGGGTGTCCAGCACCGCCTCTGTATCCGCCACCAGGCTGCCGTAGCCGACCAGGTTGGAGGCGATATGAGCCACGGGCCGCCCCACGTCGCTCAGGATCAGGTTGATAATCCGGGTGGCGGTGGGGGTAAAGCGCAGGATGTGCAGCTGATGATCCACAAAGACGGTGGCGATGCCGGTGCCGGACAGCAGGTTGCTCATGTCGTTGTTGGCCCGCGACAGATCATTCACCTTGGTTTGCAGCTCGTTGTTGACTGTGGCCAGTTCCTCGTTCACCGATTGCAATTCCTCCTTGGAGGTCTCGAGTTCCTCGTTGGTGGATTGCAATTCTTCGTTCACGGACTGCATCTCCTCATTGGAGGATTTTAATTCCTCGTTGGAGGTTTCCATCTCTTCGTTGGCTGTCTGAAGGTGCTCTTCCTTGGCCCGTAGTTGCTGCTGGAGCATTGTGATGTGCACGTCTGTGCTGGTCGGCGGAAGTGAAGGCGAAGCGAGATCTGCCGAAGTGGCCGTTTTTACGTTCATTTGCAATGCGGCGGCCGTCTGTGTCTGTTTGTTATTGACGTGCGGCCCATTCGGTGAGTTCCCGTCGATTTCGCCCAAGGCCGGCGGTGAAGGCGTTTTTCCCAGGGTGACCAGATAGAAGGAATCGGCCTCTTTGCCTGCGCCCTTTGGGGGCACGCGGCCGACATGGTATGAGGCGGCTACCGGGCAGATGGTGAGGCTGGTTGTCGTGAAATTGCCGTTGGTTTTGACCCGCAGCCCCTGGCAGCTCACGGTATCGTGTGTGAGCACAGCTTTATGCAGGGCCACGGTCAGGTCGTGCCGCAGTCCTTCGCGTGCCATTTTCAGGATGTTGCTCACGCCGGACTCTCCCGGCGCCGGTTCGAGGTAGAGACCCGTCCGGCCGTGCAGGTAGAGGATGTCGCCGTGTTTGTTGACAAGCGCGCCCGCCTGGACGACCTGCTGCAGGAGCGCCTGTTCGGTCAGTTCGCGCAACGGCAGTTTCACGGGGAATGCGGCCTTTCCGGCGGCCCTCGGGAGCGCTGCATCAATCGCCGTCATGGCGGGCAGAAACCGGCCAGGCGTCATGCGTTGCGCGCTGTAAATGTCTTCCCGGCGCTTGTAGAGTTTCAACCTGCGGTCCAGCGTGGTAAAGAGATCCAGAAAATTCCCCGTGCTCTCCGAGGTGCCAAGGATGAGAATACCGCCCGGGTTCAATGCATAATGGAAGAGGGGGATGAGTTTTTTCTGAACCTCCCCGTTCAGGTAGATCAGCAGATTGCGGCAACTGATGACGTCGAGTTTGGAAAACGGCGAGTCCTTGATCAGATTCTGCTCGGAAAAAACCAGCATGTCGCGGATGCCTTTGTGGATGCGGTACGCGCTTTTGTCTGGCTCGATCTTGAAAAAGCGCGCCAGCCGTTCCGGCGAAATATCGGCGGTGATGCTGGCCGGATAGAGGCCACGCCGGGCCGTGTCGATGGCATTGCTGTCAATGTCGGTGGCAAAGATCTGCACGTGGGAACCCTGCTTCATCGCCTCACGACGTTCGGCAAGAAGAATCGCCAGGGAGTAGGCCTCCTCGCCGGTGGAGCAACCCGGAATCCAGATGCGGATCACGCCGTTCGCAGGCTTGCTGGCAAAGAGCTTTGGGATGACCTGGTCCTCTATAAATTTGAATACTTCCGGGTCACGGAAGAAATTGGTCACACCGATCAGCATCTCGCGAAAGAGAATTTCCACCTCCGCCGGCGTCTGCTGCAAGTACTTGATATACCCGTCTATTGTGGCGACCTGGTGGATGGCCATGCGCCGGTCGATGCGGCGGGTGATGGTGCTCGGTTTGTACTGGGAAAAGTCGTGGCCGGTCTGGGCGCGCAGCAGGGTGTAGATTTTCTTGAGCGTGTCCTCAACCATTGGCGCCGGAACAGCGCCTGGCCGGGGGTGCTTGCCGAAGGCGTGAAACGAGTAGGCCATGAGCCGGGCGGGCATCTCGGCCGGCGGCAGCACATAATCGACGAGACCGGTGACGATGGCGCTCTGCGGCATGCCGTCGTACTCGCTGGATTCGGGGTTCTGGGCGATGACCATGCCGCCCTCGCCCTTGATTGCCCGAATGCCCAGGGTACCGTCGCTGCCGGTTCCGGAAAGGACGATGCCAATTGCCCGCTCATGCAGGTCCAGGGCAAGCGACCGGAAGAAGAAATCAATCGGCAGCCGTTGACCGCGCGGTGATGCCGGTTCCAGCAGTTGGAGTGTCCCATTCAGAAATGCCATATCCCGGTTGGGCGGGATGATGTAGGCGCAGTTTGGCTCAACCTTCATCCCGTCTTCAACCTCGAAGACCTGCATGCGGGTGTAGCGCCGGATGAGGTCGGTGAGGATGCTCTTGTGGTCCGGGGCAAGGTGCTGCACCAGGACAAAAGCCATGCCGGGATCGACGTCGGCAGGCATGCCGGTGAAGAAGGCCTCGAAGGCCGCCAGCCCCCCGGCCGAGGCCCCAATGCCGACGATCGGGAAGGCATCAGAGTCATTGGGTTTATCGGTGTCAGAGGACCAATTTGCTCCCAATAAATCCGTGCCCTGTGCTGCCGGAGCTGCCTCCTCCAAAAACGCGGGCGACCCGGCGGAATCGTCGGGCGGGTTCAATCTTTCAGGCTGCTTCTGGCTGCTGCTTTTCTTCCTGACCATGGTGTCTCGCTTCCCTATCCTAAGCCTCCTCCGCAAGGGGGGGAGGATATTTTTGGGACTTTTACCATTACCTGAAGATATCCGCAATCGTCAAAAACAGGTTCACTTGCGAACCCGTGTCCACTACTCTAACCCCCGGTATGAAGTCAACACCAAAAATTTAGGAAAGAATTTCATTCATGGCTATTTCTCCTCAAAGGGGAGGCCGGGCGCGCCGACCTTGACGTAGATCCGGGAATCGGTCAGGGCGACAAGCTGCTGCGGCGTCGGCTCATAGGTCTCCGGGCTCGCCCCTTTCGGGATCATGACATGGGCGGTCGCATGTTTGCCCGCCACCCGTTCGACAAAGCAGGTTTGCGGGAGGACGCTTACGGAGATCCGGATTGCGGTGGCCGCAAATGCCGTGCCGCTGATTCCCAGGAATATCAAGAGGCTGAATGCCAAACCGAGAAGAATTTTCCGCATAATTGCCGCTCCTTGTTCAGACGCTGTCGAGCGGTGAACACCTGTCATAAACTCAACCAAAGCGCAAACTGCGTCGGAAGCGAAACGGCCGAAAATGCTTGTTGACAACAGGGGCGGATGCGGTAAACTCCGCGCCGGGTGATTAATCATATGGATAATCTTTATCTTGCGGGAATC
>CAIUXU010000059.1 GCA_903903205.1 uncultured Syntrophobacterales bacterium | reverse complement strand
TGTGTTTTGCGAGGGCCGCCGCATAAAATCCCAGTGCTCCGGCGCCCTGGATGAGAACATTTTCAAAAGGCTTCAGCCCTGCCGCGTCCCAACCGGCCACAACCGTCGCCAGGGCACAGTTGGCCGGCGCCGCCTCCTCGTTGGTCAGCTCATCGGGCACCTTTACGACGCATGTACCCGGCGTGATGTAGCAATACTCGGCAAAACCTCCCACAAAATGGGGAGAGGCGTCACAACAGTCATGGCCATACTTTTTGAGGTGCAAGCACTTCATCATCAACCCTTTTTCACGACAATAATAGCATTTGCCGCAATTGTCCATGATGGTCCAAGTGATTCGGTCTCCCACACTCAGTTTTCGATTTGCGGAATCAAAGGCAACCTCATCGCCAAGCTCCACGATCTCCCCAACAATCTCATGCCCAGGAATCATGGGGACTGGGGCTTTCTTCCTGCCGAGCCAGGCAAGAACATCCGAGCCGCAGATGGTGCAACACTTTACCTTTACCAGGATGCAGCCTTTCTGCACCTCGGGCAGCGGATATTCACGAATCTCCAAATCCTCGTTTGTTCTGACCATAACGGCCGCTCTTCCCATCCTCTTCATACTTCCTCCTATTTTAAACACACCTTGAAGCTTTTTCCTTCTGCCGGAATCAGTTGTTCGACGTCGAGCAGACCCTCCAGAGAGTCAATCAACGGCGCCGAGGTCTCCACCACGGGCCAGTTCCTCTGCACCAATCGGTGTTGAAGCCAGACGGGATGCATCCCCACGGCCTCCGAACCGCAGACGTCGATCCGCCAGTCGTCGCCCACATAGACAGAGTCGCCGGGTGCGATCCCCAATTTATCGAGGCAGAGGCGAAAGGGGAGCGGATCGGGTTTCGCAGGGATCCCGTTTTCTCCGGCCACAACGACCACCTCGAAGAATCTCTCCAGCTCAGGATAGTTGCCCAGGCGGTGCTTCCCCTCCTCCGCCTGCCCCTGAGCGTTGGTGATCAGGGCCAGACGGTACCGAACCCGCAGGGCCTTCAGAACCGCCTCCGCCTCCGGAAAAATTCGCGTCGTCTCCTTGATCCGCTCCCAGTATTCGATTTCCCACTGTCCGAGAAGCTCGGAATCTGGCTTGCGACCGTAGTGCCGAAACACCGTTTCCAGAATTTTCTTACGGGAAAAATCGGAGCGGGCGTGGAATCGGGAGCGTATCCCCCGATAAACCTCCAAAAACTCCTCCCAGATAACACCGAGGGCCGCACAGGCCTTCCGCTGCGTCTCTTTTTCTGCTGTCCGAAAACCGTCCGCCGAATCAACCAGCGTCTGGCCGAAATCAAAAATAATCGCCCGAATCATATGTTTTCCATCAAAAAACAAAAGACGGCCGCCCGGTCGCAGGCGGCCGTCCCAAATTTCCATTCCCTGAGGTTCTGCAAACGGGGATCAGAACCTCAAGCCTTGCCATACTTCTTCAGGTAGCTTCCAAAGAGCACATCATCCGACGGTTGGTAATCCGCAACAGGTGTCGCAACGCGCGTGTACATGATGAACTGCCGCCAGTTGATGTTTTCGCAACTGATATTCCCGGCCCAGGTCCCGCAGCCCAGCGTATCCGTGAATCCCAGGTAGCTTGTCCAACCACCGCTGTTGGCCTCCGTATGTCCCATGTTGCAGACAATACGGCTGACGTTTGCACGAAGACCGATCTTGTGAATCCGCTCGTCAATCTTCGTCTGGATGTTCACCGAATGGCCCTCGCCGGAAAATTTCAAAATCTTTTCCATGCGGTCGAGCATCTCGTCAAAATCCGTCCACTTCCAGACCGTCAGAACCGGCGAAATTTTCTCGCCCGAAAACCGGTCTTCACGACCGATCTTCTCGCCCATGACCATCAGGATCTTCGTGTCCGCAGGAACTTTTAGACCGGCCAATTCCGCAATATGGGTTGCGGATCTGGCCACGACATCACGATTGAGCGTGTGACCATCCGGCCACATCGTCTTGCGCAGAATCTCACGCTCCTCCGTGCTGCACATATAGCCACCCTCGGCCTTGAGGGCCGCGAGCATCTTGTCGAAAATGCACTCCTCGATTGCAATGGCGTTCTCCGAGGAACACGACGCCGCATTGTTGGCAATCTTCGACTTCTTGAGCTTGGCCGCCACCGTCGGAATATCAACCGTCGAATCGACGATGGAGATGACGTTTCCGGCTCCCACTGTCTGCGCCGGAACAGCCGCCGCATAGACAACCTTCACCAGCGCCGCACCGCCTGTGGCTACTGCGTAGTCGCAGTTTGCCATCAACTCCTGCGTCTTCTCGTTGCTGGTATGGCGAATGCACTGAACCAGATCCACTGGCGCGCCAACCTTCGCGAGCGCCTTCCGGATATGTTCGACCGTCGTGTAGGTGGCCATCTCCGTACGGGGGTGGGGCGAACAGATGATCGCATTGCGCGTCTTCAACGTGCCCAAAGCGATGCAGCAGACCGTCGATTCCGGGTTCGTACACGGAACCACGTTCGCAATCACCCCGATCGGCTTGGCGTACGTCCGGATCCCTTTTGCCTTGTCCTCGCTCACCAGACCACAGGTCTTGATGCCGATTTGATCATAGAGCGTACCGCGAACTTTCGTGCCGATCTTGTGAACCTTGTCTTCATAGACGCCAAGCCCCGATAACTCGACTGCAAGGCGGGCGAGTTCCTCTGCCGTCTCTTTCTTCTGAAGTTCCCAGCCTACCGCAAGAACCATCTCATCAACCTTCTCCTGCGACCAGTATTCGACCGTTGCAAATGCCGCACGCGCCTTCTCGTACATCTCCTTAATGTTGTCTTCCATCGTAAACACCTCTCTAATCAACAAGATATAAAGAATTTATCGGTTCCCCGATTTTCCTTTCGCATGCAGCATATCCGTAACGAATACATCGGTAATCCGCATCACGAAAGCCACCCTATGAATGTTTCATGACAATGCTTGTTATAATGTTTGCCGCCTCATCGCCCCGATCGGCCGCATTGCTCAGATGACGGTAAATTTCCCGCATTTTGAGCATAAAAACCGGATCTTTGCCTTTGAACAGATGGGAAAGGGCAAGACGGTAGGCGCCCTCCATCGTGTTTTCGTAAGCCTTCGCCTTGACGGCATGGACCGAGGCAACCCTCGGCTGGTACTCAAGAAGGTTGATCGCGTGGTTGATCTCGCGACCGGCGCTGATAAGAATGCTGACCATCTCCTTGACATGCCCGTCGGCGCTCACCTCATAGATCTCCATCTCGTAGACCGTCGAATTCGCATAATCCATCACGTCGTCAATCGCCCGCGATAGGTCGAAGATATCCTCCCGATCCAGCGGCGTCACAAATGTCTTGTCCAGCGCCTGAATCAGCATCAACCTCAGATCATCCGCCTCAACCTCGCATTTCTTAACCTGCTTGGCGTTCTCCGGGCTGCAAGTGTCCATGTAGGTGGCCAGCGCCTCGATACCCTCCAACGTCTTCTCCGACTGCTGGAGTAGAAGATCATAAAAAATATTCTTCTTCTTCGAAAACAGCTTTTTCCGAATATTAAACACCATACCCAAAAACCTTTCCCACCCCTTAGAATGCCGGATGAATCGCACGAATGATCAGAAACGCAAGAGAGGCTGCAGCAGCCGATGCCGGAATCGTTATGAACCAGGCTACCACAATGTCCTTCGCGACACCCCAACGCACTGCCGATACCCTCTGACCTGCCCCGGCGCCGATAATGCTCGATGAGACAACATGGGTCGTCGATACCGGACCACCGATCAGCGCCGCCGACAAGATAACCGTAGCCGATGCGGTCTGGGAGCAAAACGCATGAACAGCCCGCAAACGGCAGATCTTCGAACCCATCGTCTTGATGATCCGCCATCCACCGGTGGCACATCCAATCGAAATCGAAGCTGCGCAAGCGGCAACAACCCAGAAAGGAATGACAAACGAAGGCAGCACTCCCAGAATCACCAGCGACATCGCGATCACACCCATCGACTTCTGGGCGTCGTTTGCCCCGTGACTGAGAGCAAGACAAATCGAGGAGACGATCTGCATCCGGTCGAAGAAAATATTCGCGCTCGGGGTCGCCTCAAATCTTTCCGCAACAAATTGTGTAACCCTGAAAAAAAGCCATCCAAAAAACATCCCGATTATCGGCGATATCACCAGCGAGGCAACAACAAAAAATACGCCCTTCCAGAGGATCATCGCCGTCCCATGAACAATCAGTACGGGACCGATCAAGCCACCGATCAGCGCGTGCGAGGAGCTCGACGGCAGCCCGAACCACCAGGTGATCAGATTCCAGGCAATCGCCCCGATCAGCGCCGCCACAATCAGGCCCGCAGAGAGCGACATGGCGGCCGGATTGAAGGCAGAGGTGTCGATAATGTTCTTTCCGATCATCTTGGCCACAGCCGTTCCGAAAAGGAAGGGGCCGATGAACTCGCAGATTGCGGCAATGGTAAGCGCCTTGGCAGGGGACAGAGCGCCCGTAACGATAATCGTCGCTACCACATTCGCCGCATCGTGGAAACCGTTCGAAAAATCGAAAAAAAGCGCCAAGGCAACAACTACCACGACCATGATCAGAACAGGACCTTCCAAACCACTACCTTCCCTTCATTGCCTCACCGATAGCTAAAGACATCTTCAGATCAGGATCAGCGGCGCCGACGGTTCGATGCCGGATCTCAAAAGGAGGGATCTGACCGCGGCCAGTTCATCGGCCACGGACAGATCTTCTCCCGATTTCTATCATCAGATTTTCCGTCTGGGATCGTCGATCTCTTCGACGATGGACCATCCGGAACCCTTGATCTTCTGCCGTTCCAGGAAGATCTGTTTCCACTCCTCGGGCGTCTGGGCCTCCATCGCCTTGGCAACCTTCTTCCGCTCTTCCAGCGTCGGCACTGGCCGGTCGGCCGGGCCGTCGTACCACTCCTTCGGCGTCAGCGTCTGCCCAAGACGAACGGGCTCTTCCTGCTCATTTTCTTCGCAGTAATGGGCGCCGGTCGCAAAGGCGCGGGTCACCGACAGGATGCACCAGGTCGCCTCGGGGGTGAAACCAAGGTCGAACATCACCGCCCCCATGGCGCCCAGAAGATCGATGTCCACCGGCTCCTTGCTCAGCTTCTGCGCCGCCTTCACGACTTCCTTCATCAGCGACACGTACTTCCCCGCCACACCCAGCTTCTCCGCCCGGGCCAGCATCCGCTTTGCCATCGGGTCCTTCAGCATCAGGCTCGAAACACCCAGCGCGGGGTCGTTCAGTCTTGTTTTCACCGCCGACTCGACCACTTCGGCCAGAGGCTTGCCCTCCTTCGCCTGGCGGGCCAGGATCCCGTCCAGCATCTTTCCGAACGTCTGGAAGGCCCCGTACGCATGGCCGAAAGCGAGGATCGAAGAACCGGCCGCCTGGGTCAGCAGGGTCTTGCCGCTGCCAACGATCCGCGAAAGGTTCGCCGGCGAGGAAAGCCCGTCCTCGAACATGCAGACCATCACGTAGTTGAGCATCTGGTCTTCCTCGATCAGAGGAATCCGCGCCTGGAAATCGATGAACAGAAGGTCCGTCAGGCCATAACCTTGTTCCACCAGCTCCGTCGTGTCATAACCCCGCGAGACGATGCGGTGCACATTCTTGTACGCCACCTCGGAAACCCACTGAAAGCGGGCACGCTTCTCGTCCATCGGAATCGTCCCCCGCTCACGGGTACGGTAATTAAACATGAGTCTCGGATCGTCTAAATTATCCATTTCTTGTATTCTCCTTCCTCTTTCTGCTTGCGGGCGTATTCCTGCCTCTCGGCCTGGCTCGGCACTTCCCTGTCCGCAGGCCCCACATATTTGATCATCGACAAATCCAGCATCTGGACCATCGGCTCCCGCTTCGATGCCCCCCAGGCCCGACCCTTCTTCATCGTGTAGGTGGCATGTGCGGCGCAACTGAAACCGCGGCAGACGCAGCCGATACACCAGGCGGCGGTCGGGGAGAAACCCAGTTCCGCAAGCGCCGTATTGCCGGCGCCGATCATGTTTACCGCCACATATTCCTTCCCTTCCTTCTTCCGGCGCGCGTTGAAATGTTTCTCAATCGACTTCTGCAATTCAAGGTAAACACCGCTGCAGAGCTGCTCATGCTTGATGTGCGTCGGCTCCGCGCGGGGGTCGCCGTCGAGGTGCTGCGGCTGCCCCAGACCCATCACGGCCAAACCTGCATCCATGTACTCGTCCACGAGGATCTTGCCCATCTCTTCGATGCTCTTCCCCTCCACACGCGCACGCTCGATGTACTTGTGCATCATGTAGCCGTGCGCCGCTCCGGGACCGTGGGCCGACCCGAAAGTCATGACCGCCGCGGCCACCGCTGCGGGAAGATTCGGCCGACCGTTGATCACACCGATCGCCGACACCGCGGACGGAGACATCGAGTGTTCCAGGAACTCTCCCGTCTCATACCGCAGCATGTCCACCTCGTTCTCCGCCGCAATCCGGTTCTGGAACAGGATGAAAAGCATGTCGTAAAACGTGTACCCCGCCTCCGCCAGATCGCTAACGTTGTACCCGCGCACAACGGTCTGCTCTTCCGTCTTGTACGAAAGGGCTGTCTTTCTCTTAAATAACGGCTGCCTGTCCATTAAATACCCTCCAAAAAGAATTTTACTTTGGATCTACCCTAAACCTCAACGAATGAACCCTCTCCGGCCCAAGTCCGAAACGCCCTTCCAGGCAATGGTTTCATTCTGCCTGTTCATCTTCACGCCAGAACTAACAATGGGCGCCAGTCTAGAAAATATTCTCACTATAAGTCAATATAATAATAATTATATTTTCGATAATTATTAAT
>CAIUXU010000058.1 GCA_903903205.1 uncultured Syntrophobacterales bacterium | reverse complement strand
TTCAACACTAATCATGGTCGTTACCTATCTTGACACGGCCGGAATGCTATCTGAAATGGCTGTCCCTGTCAATGGGTGAATGGGTGAATGGGGACACGATGCCGGGAAAAAGGGGGGACAGCTCCCGATTTTTGATGCAAAAAATCGGGAGCTGTCCCCCCTTTTCCCGGCATCGTGTCCCCATTCACCCATTCACCCATTGACAGGGAAAGCCATTTCAGATAGCATTCCGGCCGTTTCAAGAAAGGTAACGACCATGATTAGTGTTGAAGATGCTTTAAAAACGATCCTGAATGCAATCTCCCCGCTCGGACTGGAGAAGGTGAATATCCTTGATGCGCTGGGACGTGTAATCGGCGAGGATGTTTACGCCGGGCGCGCAATCCCGCCGAAAGACAACTCAGCGATGGACGGCTATGCCCTTCGCGCAGCCGACACCTGCAGCGCGTCCGAGACAACCCCGGCGATACTGGAGGTCGTTGAAGACATTCCCGCCGGAACCATCCCTGAAAAGCGGATCGAGCCGGGGCAGGCCGCGAGGATCATGACCGGCGCGCCGGTTCCGGAAGGCGCCGACGCCGTTGTCCGGATGGAAGATACGCGGAAGGAAGGGAGGCAGGTTGCCATCCTTGTCGCGGCAAAACATGGACAGGACATCCGCTTGGAGGGCGAAGATGTGCAATCCGGGGAGAAGGTGATCTCGCGGGGTGAGGTGATACGGCCTGCCGAAATCGGCATGCTGGCCTCCCTTGGGCGCTCCTTCATCTCCGTTTACCAGCGACCGCTCGTGGCCATCGTTGCCACAGGGGATGAACTCACCGACATCGACGAGACACCATCGCCATGGAAGATCGTGAGCAGCAACAGCTATTCCCTCGCCGCCCTCGTTCTCAACTGCGGCGGCATACCCATGCAGATGGGAATCGCGAAGGACCGGCGGGAAGACCTCGTTGCAAAATTCCAGGCCGCCCGCCGGGCCGATCTGATCGTCTCTTCCGGCGGTGTCTCCGTCGGAGACTATGACCTCGTCAAGGAGGTCATGCAGGAAAAGGAAAACCGCATGCAGTTCTGGCGGGTTGCGATGAAACCGGGACGGCCGCTCGCCTTTGGCATGCTGGGTGATGTTCCCTGCGTCGGTCTTCCGGGGAACCCCGTCTCTGCGATGGTCTCGTTCGAGCAGTTCATCCGTCCCGCAATCCTCAAGATGATGGGACACGTGAACCTGTTTCGGCGGACCATCCAGGCGCGTCTTGGCGAGGATATCAACAAGAAGTCGGGAATCCGGCATTTTCTCCGGGCCAGAATCCAGAAAGACGGGGATCTTTACACCGTCGTCACGACAGGCGACCAGGGCTCCGGCATCTTGAAGTCGATGGTCAGGGCAAACGGCCTGATTATCTTTCCGGAAGAGATGACCACGGTCCGGGCAGGCGGCATGGTGACGGTACAACTTATTGATGATTCGCTGGATTTTACGCAGAAACCCGGTTATTAAAAACATCGTTTCTTTACATCCCCCTGCCGGATATGTTATGGAAACGCCACGGAAGTACAAAGGTCGCTGGTGGGCCTCACGGACTTCAAATCCGGTGTGGGGGGCTAGTACCCTCCCAGGTGGGTTCGATTCCCATGTACTTCCGCCAATAATATCAAGGTCTTACGACTAGGCATCTTTTTGACGGAGGCTTGGTCGTTTGGCGGCGGGCTCGAAATGTAACCATTTTGTAACCGTAAGTAACTTTCCTGCCTGCGGGCTGCCTCTTTCAGATCGTCTTGGTTGATGATGTTGTACCGGTCAAAGATCGACCGGGTCTTGTGCCCTGAGATCACCATCGCCACCCGCTCATGCACCCCGGCGCGGACCATGTTGCGAACCGCCGTCCGACGAAAATCATGGAAAAGAATGGCAGGGTAAGCTCACCAGGCTCATCGCTTACGACTGCTAATCTGCTGGGAACAGCTTATTCTTCACGCCAGCCCCAGTCTTTTTAAGAAGGCATCGATCCGCTCGAAGGCGTCACGAGTGATTCGCTCCGCTTCTTCCGGATCATACGCTTCTTCAAAATCGGCGACGAACTTCGGCCCGAGCGATTTGATAGAGGAAAAGTGCTTGGCCATCTTGGTGAGTCCTTCCTGAACCAAACCATGGGACAGGTGGGGCCGGAATTCCTCCGCGAGTGCGTCGATCCCGCCAGGGTAGGCAAGGAGGCAGTAGTAAATATCCCAGGCGTCTTTCTCCTTGAGCCGATCGTCCAGTGCCATCCCCTTCATGACAAGGAACGGTACGATGGAAGCGACCCTTATGGTCACGCGGTCCAGCCCGCCACCCGGGAGTTCCCCCTCTACGGATACTTCGCTGACCATTTCAAAGGCCAAATCACAGCCTCGCGCCTTGCGTGCCTTTATTCCCTGGACCACCTGGGTGCGGTGCTTCTTGGCGGTGCCCTCATATTCGCCGGATAGAAGATCCACTTGCACTTTGATAACAGAACCACCGAGCGGCACATCGCGGAAAAAGATGAAGGGCTGCTTTTCTCCCTCTTGGTAATAACCGCGGGAAGTGAGCAATTCCTCAATCAGTTTGTAACCCTCTTCCCGGATTTTCAAATGGTTCAGGGCGAGATCGATATCCATACTTCCCACATGGGGTCGCGGGTCCTGGGGGATCAAAAGTTCCGGCACCCAGCCGCCAATGAGTACGATATTGTCCCGGTACTCGCCCAGAAGGTGCGTCAGCTCGATCAGCACCGATTTTGCCGCGTCCACAGCCTCAGCCGTATAATCTCTGCGTGTCACCATGAGCGCCTGATCACCTCATCCAATATTGTCTTTGCCGCTTCCTCACCGCGGCCCTTCACCCCGAGTAGGTCGAGGTAAACCTGGACCGGCGATGCGATACAAATCCCGTCGATTTGTCGTGCGCCGTACAAGACGCCTTCGTCATAGGAGGTAAAGAGAGTGACATTTGCGCCGCTGGCCACCTCCTTCAGGGAGAGGATCTCCGCAATACTTTCCACATCGCGCGACACATAGGCCATGACCCGCTGGTAGCGAACGGAAGGGGCATATCGGGCCGCGCCGGAAAAACCGGTCAAGACATATACTGTCCCCTCCCCTTCGCAGGCCTTAGCCAGGTCAGCCTCCATTTCGGCAATACTTTTCAGCGTGTAGTAGTTTCGGGGTACATTCTTCCTGGAGTTGTAGCTTCCCGACCACTCGGACAGAAGGCTTTCCGGATCCTTGAGCAGCAACCCGGCAGCGGACCTCTTAAGCCACTCGCGATCTTCCAGGAGGCTCTTGACATTGGAAACCTGCCCCAGGCTGACTTCCGCCTCTTCTGCCAATGCCTGGACCCTCCACGCCTTTTTAGGATCAGTCAGAAGCACACGTAAGACCCGTGCCGCCTTTGGGGAATAGAGGGAACGAAGATCCCGCTTTTTGGCAAAAGGATTGGGTTTGCATTCCTGTTCGATATAGACTTGGCCAAAGGCCAGTCGGCAGTTTCCGGCAAGATCCAGATACCCAATTTTCTCCTGGACACATATCTCGGCGGTCTGGGGTGAGATATATGGAGCCGCAAACACACCGTACACGTCAGGTTCACGCTCCAGAATACGGGCGAGCTGGTAGGCTGCCGCGCGGGCAACGCGGGGCTGACCATTGTTCTTCACTTCAAGCGCCAGACGCTGACGTTGCTTTGCTATTCGCACTGTGGCGACGATATCAATACAGACATCTCCGACCTTGAGTTCTCTTTCCAGGCACTCGATCTCCAGAAAAGGGACCCGCTGCAGGCAAGCTCTTAGGGCGTTTTCCGCCTCTTCCAGTATGTTTTTCTGATTTACTTTCATTGCTAAACAACCTTTCAGCATTTGCTGAAAATGGAGATTATAGTGAAAATTCCCAGTCGTCAAGCGGAATTTTCACCCAATATGGCACTTTCAACGTTTGCTGAAAAGCCACTATTTGGTGAAAATCCGAAATACGGCGAGCGGTTCTACCGCCTGTGGAAATACTTACCTGCTATACTGCGCCGGGTTTTTTAGCGCACTGTTCAAGATCCTTATCACGCTTTGCGTCGGATAAACGCTTCCGGGCGATGACATCTAATACTTAAAAGAGACTATTCACGTTTCGAAT
>CAIUXU010000057.1 GCA_903903205.1 uncultured Syntrophobacterales bacterium | reverse complement strand
TGCGATGCTCTTCTCCTCCTTTCTGGCTGTTACGCTGACCCCTGTTTTGATGACGCTTTTTATCCGGGGAAAAATCCGACCTGAAGATAGAAACCCGATCAGCATCATCCTCCGCAAGCTCTACGAGCCGGTGGCGGCCGTTTCACTGCGCTTTCGGAAGAGTGTTATCGTTATCGCCGTGATCATTATGGCGCTGACCGCCTACCCCTTCATGAAACTGGGCTCGGAATTTATGCCGCCGCTTTACGAAGGGACGCTCTTTTATATGCCCGTGACGGTGCCCGCGGCGGGGATCACGGAGGTGTCGAAGCTTCTGCAACTGCAGGACAGGTTGTTAAAGAAGTTCCCGGAGGTGGCTTTAGTTTTCGGCAAGGCCGGGCGGGCGGAGACGGCTACCGACCCGGCGCCGCTCGAGATGTTCGAAACGGTTATCAACCTGAAGCCGGAATCAGAGTGGCGACCGGGCATGACCGTGGAGGCCCTGAAAAACGAGATGAACGACGCCCTCTCCATTCCGGGAGTGGCCAACTCCTTCACGATGCCGATCAAGGCGCGGACGGACATGCTCTCCACCGGCATCCGGACGCCGGTGGGGATCAAGGTGCTGGGGGCCAATCTTGAAGAGTTGGAGCGGATTGGCAAAGAGATCGAAAACGTGGTGAAGGATGTTCCCGGCACCCGAAGCGCCTACGCCGAACGGGTGACGACCGGATATTTTCTCGATTTCAATATCAAGCGCGAGGAGATCGCCCGCTATGGGTTGAGCATCGATGATGTGCAGGAGATCGTCCAGACGGCCGTGGGAGGGATGAACCTGACCACCACCGTGGAGGGCAGGCAACGTTATTCCGTCAATGTGCGGTATGCGCGGGAGCTGCGGAACGATCTGGAAAAGCTCAAGCGGGTGATGGTTCCGGTGAAAATGGGCGCTCCCTCTTCCGGTGGTGGAGGAATGGGGACAGGCGGCCCCTCTGCTGGCGGCGCCCGCTCCCTTCTCCAGGTTCCGATGGGGCAACTGGCGGAGATCCGGGTCGTCAAAGGCCCGACGGCCATCAAGAGTGAAGAGGGGCTTCTTTCGCTCTATGTCTATCTCGATTTCTCCGGGCGGGACGTCGGCGGATATGTGGATGATGCGAAGAAAAAAGTGGCCTCCCTGAAGATACCTGAAGGCTACAGGCTTGAGTGGAGCGGTGAATACGAGTATCTGGTGAAGACACATGAACGGTTGAAGGTGGTACTGCCGCTGACCATCTTGATCATTTTCGTGCTGATCTTTCTCAATACCAAGAGCATCACCAAGACCATGATCGTTCTTTTAGCCGTGCCCTTTTCGCTGGTTGGTTCCTTCTGGCTGCTCTATCTGCTCGGTTACAACATGAGCATCGCCGTATGGGTGGGCATTATAGCACTCGCGGGACTGGATGCGGAAACGGGCGTCGTTATGCTCCTCTACCTCGACCTTGCCCATGAGAAGTGGCGCAAGGAGGGGAAGTTGAAGAGCCTGCAGGATCTCCGGGAATCGGTCATGTACGGCGCCGTCAAGAGGATACGCCCCAAGTTGATGACAGTCAGCGTCATCCTGGCCGGCCTGATCCCGATCATGTTCAGCCACGGCACGGGCGCCGACGTGATGAAGCGCATCGCCGCGCCAATGGTCGGCGGTGTCGTCACCTCCACC
>CAIUXU010000056.1 GCA_903903205.1 uncultured Syntrophobacterales bacterium | reverse complement strand
TCTTATCCATGCAACTCCTTCTTCCTCACCAGATCTTCTCCGGGTTCAGGATACCTTTTGGATCGAGGGCCGCCTTCATCGCCTTGAGGGTCCGGATGCCGATTTCACCCAGGGCGCCTGCAATGTAGGGCCGTTTTGTGATGCCGATACCATGCTCGCCGGAGAGGGTTCCGCCGACATCCAAAGCCGCCGCAAAGATGTCGTCAACCGCATGATGGACCCGCTCCTCCTCGCCCGGCTTGGCCAGATCGCACAGGATGGAAGGGTGGATGTTGCCGTCGCCGGCGTGGCCATAAACGGCGATCGGAAGCCCATGTTTTTTGGAGATCTCCCCGATGCGGCGCACCACCTCCGGGAAGGCGTCACGGGGGACCGAGATGTCTTCGCCGATCCGGTTCGGCGCAAGCGCGGCCACGGCGGAACTGATACCCCGCCGGACGGCCCAGAGCTCTTCCGCCTCCTGTTGCGACCGGGCCGCGCGGAACGCGATGGCGCCGCACTCTTTCGCAGCGGCTTCGATTCGTTTCGTCTGGGTTTCGAGGGCCGCGTCGTCCTCGCCGTCGATTTCGATGATGACGCTTGCGCCAACCTCCGGATCGATCTCCGTCTTGCGGTGGCGCGCAACAACCTCCAGGCAGGTTCTGTCCATGATCTCGGCCGCGGCAGGCAGAACGCCCGCCTGAAGCACCGTGTGGACGGTCCGGCAGCCGTCGTCAAGGGTGCGGAACATCACCTGCAGCGTGCCGCGCCGCTTCGGCATCGGGATCAGCCGGAAGAGGGCCTGGGTGACGACGCCGAGGGTGCCCTCGGAACCGGTGAAGAGGCTCGTCAGGTCATAGCCGGTCACGTTCTTGATCGCCTTGCCGCCGGTCTTGAGAATCGCGCCGTCGGCCAGAACCACCTCCAGCCCCATGACGTAGTTCTTCGTCACACCATATTTTACGGCCCTCATTCCGCCGGCGTTTTCCGCCACGTTGCCGCCGATGGTAGAGAATTTCCAGCTCGCCGGGTCGGGCGGAAAGAAGAGCCCCTTCTCGGCGCAGTGGTTGTAGAGGTCGATTGTGCGAACACCGGCCTCCGCCGTCACCATCATGTTGCGCAGATCGAGCTCGACGATCTGCGTCATGCGGTCGAGGCAGAGGGAGATGCCGCCCTTCTGCGGAATGCTTCCACCGGTGCGGCCGCTCCCGGCGCCTCTTGGCGTTACGGGGATTTCATGCGCGCAGGCTACCACCATGACCCGCGATACCTCATCGGTGGTCAACGGTCGGACGACCAGGTCGGGGTTGTTCTTCGGCAGAAGCGGCACAAAGGAGGAGTCGTAGGAATAGCCGAATCGGTTCAGCTCGGAATCGAGGACGTTGTCCGGCCCAACGATTGCGATAATTTCCTGCTTGATCACTTCTGATATCATTCCATAATCTCCTGTTCAGGTAGCGTTTTTTCTTTCCGGTGGCTTCCCGCGTAGAGCTCGTATTCCAGAAGCCGACACTCGATCGCGCTGTTGAAAAAAGGGATTCGTCTTTTCGTCCGGAGGCCGACCGATTTCCCCAGGGCGGTGTTCCCGGTGAAGATGTAGCCGCGATAGCCGCCGCACCGCTTCTTGAAGAAATCCCCGATCTCACGGTAGAGGCCGAGCAGGCTCTGGAGATCGCCGGTTCGTTCGCCGTAGGGGGGATTGAGGACGGCGATGCCGCCCTGCTCCGGGACCAGCGTCTCGCTGAAGGGGCAGACGGCAAATTCGATCCGCCCCTCCACACCGGCCGTCCGGGCGTTCTGCCTCGCCGCGGCGACCGCCGCCGGGTTGATGTCCGTGGCGATGATCCGCGCCGCTCTCTCTTTTTGCGCCTTGTGCGCCGCCGTTCGAAGCGTACGACAGGCAACCGGGTTGAAACCCTGCAAATGGATGAATCCATAGTTGCTCCGGAGGAGGCCCGGCGCCTTGCCTTCGGCAAAGAGCGCGGCCTCGATCGCGAGCGTCCCGCTTCCACACATCGGATTGACGAAGACCCCCTGGCCGTCCCAGCCGGTCGCAAGGATGACAGCCGCGGCGAGCGTCTCCTGCATCGGCGCCGCAAGCGGGATCTTCCGGTAGCCCCGCCGGGAGAGAGGCTCGCCGGAGGTGTCGAGATAAACGGAAACCTCGTTCCCTTTCCAGTAGATGTGAACGACCGCGCGGTCCCGGTCGGGTCCGGAGTCGGGCCGCAGGTCGCATTTTTCCTGCATCCGGTCAACGATCGCATCCTTCGCTTTCAGGTTGACGAACCGGGCGTCGTTGATCGTCGGGGTGTCCACCGTTGAGGTTACACAGAGGTATCCGTGCTCCCCCGTTGCGTGGAGCATCTCCTCCCAGGGGAGCTCCCGCAGGCCTTGGTAGAGGCCGTCAGGATTTTCTGCCGGGAAAGTCTCGATATGAAAGAGAATTCTGTGGGCCGTTCGGAGATGGAGGTTCATCCTCATCGTGTCGGCAAGGGTCCCTTCCGTCTCGACAGCCGCCTCTGCCTCTTCGAGGATGGGGAAGCCAAGTGCGTGGAGTTCCCCGGCAAGCCAGGAAGGAATCCCTTTGGGGCAGGTGATCAGGATTTTGCTTTTCTGTGTCCAGTTTTTCATGGGTTCATTTCAGTTGCGGATTTTCCGCTGCAAACTATGTAGCTATGTAGGGTGCGTCTTGACGCACCGTTCTGTTTCGGTGCGTTACGCTTCGCTAACACACCCTGCGTTTTCTGCGTTTTCCGGGTTCGTACCCGGCAAAATCTGACGGCTATGTAACACAGACCGCTGGAAATGCAAGGGAAAGAAAAGGGGCAAGGGCGGGATAAAAAGGTTTCCGATTGACATTCAGCGGAGGCTTCCCTATGGTGGGGCACAATGACATCAGACGAATTACGGGAGCCTGCCATGAAACAGATGATTGTCCAGATTTACGAAATCCAGGAGCCACGGGAGGCGGAACGGCTGATCGAGATGGGGGTGGATCGCATCGGGAGCGTGATCCTCTCGCAGGATGTGTTGAAAACCCCCTCCGTGCGGGAGGTCGTCCGGCTGGTCCGCGGTTCAGGCGCTAAGAGCAGCTTGATCCCCCTTCTCGCCCGGGAAGACGACATCCTCCGTGCGCTCGACTACCATGAACCCGATTTTGTCCATTTCTGCGAATCGATTCCGCTAGATCCGAAAAAGAGCGCGCAGCGGGAGGCGGTCTGCACAGAGGCGATCCGCGTTCAGAAGCGCGTGAAAAAAGAGTTCCCCACGCTCGGAATCACCCGCTCCATCCCCATTCCCGAGCCGGGTCAGACCGATTCCGCCTCTATCCGTGAAGTGATCCTGGAGATCGCCCGCTCGCTTGAGCCCTACACCGACAGCTTCATGACGGACACCTTCCGGGGGTATGGGGGAGAGAGCGCCGTCCAGCCGGTGGCCGGCTTCGTCGGCATTACCGGAGAGATCTGCGACTGGGATATGGCCGCCGCCCTTGTCGAGGCGAGCCGAATCCCGGTAATCCTGGGTGGGGGAATCTCCCCGGAAAACGCCCGCGACGCCATCAGCCGGGTTCATCCCGCGGGAATCGACAGTTGCACGCTGACCAACGCGCGCGACAACCGGGGACGGCTTGTCCGTTTTCAGAAGGATTTCGTCCGGCTGGCCCGCCTCCTCGCGGAGGTTCGAAAGAGATAACCGCTATCATGCAGTGTTTATAAACAGAATTTCCGGAGGGAGGCTTTATGTTGCAACGAAATATCTATCGACAGATATTGCTGCTTTTATGTGCGATCACTATAACAACTTCACTGGCGCAGGCGCAAGGGACACTGCCTAACGTGATGGTTCTTGCAACGGGAGGAACCATTGCCGGTACAGGAGCTACCAGCACCACGACGGTGGGTTACACCGCGGCGACAGTGGCGGTAGAGCGGCTCATCGCGGCCGTACCGGAACTGAAGAAAGTTGCCCATGTGAAGGGCGAACAGGTATTTCAGATCGCAAGCGAGAACATGAACAATGACTCTTGGCTCAAACTTGCCAAGCGCGTCAACACCCTGATCGCGCAAAAAGATGTGGATGGCATCGTCATAACGCATGGGACCGATACAATCGAGGAAACCGCTTACTTCCTCAATCTTGTTGTAAAAAGCAGGAAACCTGTGGTGATCGTTGGTGCGATGCGCCCGTCAACCGCGCTTTCTGCGGACGGACCGATCAACCTGTATAACGCAGTAGTTCTCGCAGGCAGCCGTGAAGCCGCAGGCAAGGGCGTGCTGGTCGTCCTGAACGATCAAATCAATGCCGCGCGCGAAGTGACCAAGACCAATACATCAACCCTGGACACATTCAAGGCCCCGGAACTTGGATTGCTCGGCTACATGCAGGACAACAGGCCCATCTTTTATCGTCAATCCACTCGCAAGCACACGGCAGATACCGAATTCGACATCATGACCCTGGATGTTCTGCCGCAAGTTGATATTATTTATGGCTATGTAAACGTGAATCGTGTCGCTGTTGATGCATTCATGGCGGCGGGCTCCAAGGGAATTATTTACGCCGGTGTGGGAGACGGCAGTCTGGCGGATCCGGTCAAATCGGCATTGGTCGACGCACGCAGGCAAGGCGCCGTCATCGTCCGTTCAAGTCGCGTTGGTCAAGGCATTGTTGCCCGAAATGGCGAGGCCAATGATGATGAACTCGATTTTGTTGTATCCGACACCCTGAATCCGCAAAAAGCGCGTATTTTGTTGAT
>CAIUXU010000055.1 GCA_903903205.1 uncultured Syntrophobacterales bacterium | reverse complement strand
TCCCCGACGGAGCGAAAAAGGTGGGGGTTGTCCGGAACCGTCCAGAACAATTGACGTTTGCGCTGGAGAAACTGGAGGCCGCGCTGAGCAGCGGTGAGCGCGCCGACGCAAACGAAGCCCCAAGGCGAGCAGAACAGAATACGGGCGCCACCCCAAACAATGATATTCGCGCCATGATCATGATCGAATACACCGACAACCTCGAATGGGTGACGAGAGAGGCGCAGCCGGAAATCACGCGGCGCTGGCCGGGAGCGGAGATCATGCTCCAGCCCATCTCCCTCACCTCCGGCGCGCACATGGGGCCGGGAACCTGGGGCGTGGCCTTTCTGCCGGAAACGATTAGGACGCAAAGAGATGTTTGAAAAATGTTAGAGATTCGAAGGTTGCAAAGGGGGAACCTTTGCGAATTTTGACGATGTTGGCAAGCGTGCTTTCAACCGACTTTGAGAGCTGTTTTCGGATAGCAGTGAAGATAGAGGCATGGAGATGGCGCAGGATGGCCACTTTGCGATACTAATCCCGGTTTACAACCACGCCGACGGGATCGGGCCGGTGATTGAGCGGGCCCGGGGATTGGGGCTGCCCATCTGGATCGTTGACGACGGTTCGACGGACGGGACGGCGGAACGGCTGACGACAATCGAGGGAATCACGGTGATTCGCCACGGTGAGAACCACGGGAAGGGGGCGGCCCTTCTGACGGGTTTTGCGGCTTTGGCAGGGAAGGCGGAGTGGGCGGTCACACTGGATGCCGATGGCCAGCACGATCCTGCGGATGTTCCGGGCATGATCCGGGCGATCTCCAAGAGCCGAAGGCCCATCGTCATAGGGCGGCGGGAAGGAATGGTCGGGGAGGACGTACCATGGACAAGCCGCTTCGGGCGGAAATTCTCCAACTTCTGGGTCCGGTGTGCAGGTGGGCCTGACCTCTCCGACACCCAGAGCGGGATGCGCATCTATCCGCTGCCGGAGGCTGCCGGGTTGGGGGTTCTGGCGCGACGCTTCCAGTTCGAGGTGGAGATTCTTGTTCGGGCGCGGTGGGCGGGAATTCCTGTCGTTGAGGCGCCGGTCAGCGTCTGCTATACCCCGGGGATGAAGCGAATCTCCCATTTTCGCCCCTTCGTCGATTTCTGCCGGAACTCGACGACGTTCACCAGGCTGATCTTTATGCGGATCATTATGATATTGGGGGGCAGATTGTAAAGCTGTCCCCGACAGCAGGAGGTACGATGTTTTTCCAGCGTTACCGATTCAACTGGTCCCTGATCGCCGCCGTCGCGGCACTCCTGGGGGCCGTTCTGCTCTACGAATCGTACGGGATCCGGATCGAAACGGACATTCTCGCCTCGCTTCCCCGTCACGATCCCGTTCTGGCGGACGCCCACCGGGTTATCCGCCATCTTCCCGTCCAGGACCGGGTGGTCATCGATATCGCGATCGAAGGAGGAGGGGTGAGATCCCGGGACGACCTGGCAGCCGCTGCCGATCTGATCGAGACGGGGCTTCGCGAAAGCGGTTTGTTCCGGCAGGTGGGGATGCAGCAGATGGAGACGCTCTTCCCTGAACTCGTTGACCATGTCGTCGGCCACCTTCCCCTCTTGTTCGATGGGCCGCAACTGGAAGCGCAGATCGCGCCGCTTCTCGCCCCGGCTGAACTGCGCCGGATCCTGGCGGAGAATCTCAAGGTCGTGCAGGGGCTCGAAGGGATTGGCCAGGCCGATTTTATCGCCCGCGACCCCCTGGGTCTGCGAAACCTGGTCCTCGCCCGAATGTCCCAACTCCTGCCGAGCCGGGACGCGCAGCTCCACCGGGGGAAACTGCTCTCCCGCGACGGAGGACATCTGCTCGTCATGGCGGAGCTCAAAGGTTCCGCGACGGATACGACCTATACCCGGGCCATCCCTCCACTGATCTC
>CAIUXU010000054.1 GCA_903903205.1 uncultured Syntrophobacterales bacterium | reverse complement strand
GTTTTGAGCTGACGGCAAAGCGTTTCGACCTCGGGAAGTTCCGGCATTGTACGTTTCTCCTCATATATAAAACCGGCAGTGTGCTGCCCTGCTCGTCCCTGTCAGGCGTTCGATTCTAGTCGACTGAACAACCTTGTCAAGGAGAAAAGGGAGATGACGGAAAAATCGGAACAAGAAGTTCTCATCTGCCGATAACAGGAACAAAAAGTTCCGTATATAATTAATGTAAGAATTATAGTATGTTAGATAGTGTTTCGTTTATACGCCATGAGCCTGGAATGTTTTTTCAGAATAACAGGAATCTAGAGTTCCGATCATAAAAATTGGGTATTGTAAAAATGCTAACATAACGGCATGTTGCCACGATGGCACGGATATTCCAATATCCCGGGGAATTGTTCGTCCGGCGGACAGGTTTCAGGAACGGCCATCACTCCCCGGGGCAAAGCTGGTTACAGCACCTGAAAGATCTTCCGCTTGCAGGAAAGGCGGCCAGGATGGCGGGGAACCGGAGACGGACGAACGGCGAGGATGATGCGAGATGGCTCTGCCCAGGAAAAAAACAGTCACTCTGACAGGGATCGTCATCCCGGCAGACTGGAACGATCGTCAGGAGGTGATTGCCGCTTCTCTCGCCACAGCGGATGAAAAGGAGTATCGGATCTGCTCGACGAAGAAGGGGAAAGAGCTTCTGGGCGCGTTCCAGCGTGAGGTCGAGGCGACCGGCATCCTGGATCGGGATGAAAAAGGCAGGAACATAATCACCGTCAGACACTATATCGTAAAGTAAAACAAGGAGGCCTAAAACAGATGGAAAGTGAAGCACTATTTGCGGAGGAGGCAGAACCTCCAGGTAGTAGGACCGGCAACGGTCTGCAACATTACAACAATGAACATGTAGGCGTACCCCTGGACACCTTCTTTACCCTCGTTGAGGTTCCGGTCATACCGGCGCCGAAGCTGTCCGCTTTCAGCGATAGCAGGGCGAGGACCTTTCGGAAGCGTTTTTTCCCGGACACAACCCTCAAGGAATGGAACGACTGGCATTGGCAGCTTCGCAACCGCATCCGCGATGCTGAGACGTTGGGGCGAATGATCCACCTGTCGGAGGATGAACACCACGCGATGATCGGCGCGGCTGGTGCAATCCCGCTTGCGATCACCCCCTACTACATGAGCCTGATCGATCCGTGGAACCCGCGTCAGGCGCTGCGGCGGACGGTCGTGCCCACCGTGCACGAGCACTTCCGCAGCAACGGTGAGGCGGATGACCCGCTCCACGAGGATGAGGACAGCCCGGTTCCCGGGATCGTCCACCGCTATCCGGACCGTGTCCTGTTTCTGGTGACAGGGACCTGTTCGACCTATTGCCGGTACTGCACCCGATCGCGAATGGTCGGCCACCAGGCAAACCACTGCCGGAATACCGAGCAGTGGGAAAAAGGAATCGCGTACATTGCGGCGCACCCGGAGATCCGGGATGTTCTCCTTTCAGGAGGAGATCCATTGACCCTGGCCGACGAACAACTGGATTGGTTGCTTGCAAACTTGCGACGAATCCCGCATGTGGAGTTGATCCGGATCGGCACGAAGGCCCCGGTCGTTCTCCCGCAGCGGATCACGCCCGCGCTGGTGAAGATGCTTAAGCAGTACCACCCGCTCTGGATCAGCATCCACACGGCCCATCCGGATGAGTTGACCCCGGAAGCTGCCCAGGCGTGCGCACGCCTTGCCGATGCGGGAATCCCGCTCGGAAGCCAGACGGTCCTGCTTTCCGGAATCAACGACGACGTGGAGACCATGACACGTCTCGTCCACGGTCTGCTGAAGATCCGGGTCAAGCCCTACTACCTCTACCAGTGCGATCCCATCCCCGGCTCGTCCCATTTCCGGACGCCGGTCTCGAAAGGGTTGGAGGTGATCCGCGGTCTCCGGGGATTCACGACCGGCTATGCGGTGCCAACCTATGTCATCGACGCCCCCGGCGGCGGCGGGAAGATCCCGCTCTTGCCGGAATACGTCGAGGGACGAGAGGAAGGTGACCTGCTGCTGCGCAATTACGAAGGAAAGGTCTTTCGCTATCCGGACTGCCCGGCGGCCGAAAGCGTTATCCACTGAGAAAAATTCCGGTCATCCTTCGGCAAGACCAGGATGAACGGAATTGGAAATAATCGGGAGCTATCCCCCTTTTAAGGAATGAATGTGAAGATCGGCATTACGTATGACCTTCGGGATGATTACATCGCCGAGGGATACACAGAAGAAGAGACGGCGGAGTTCGATCACCCGCGGACGATCGACGCGATCGAAGAGGCGCTGCGCGAGCTTGGCTACGAGACAGACCGAATCGGCCATATCCGGGCGCTGACCCGGCGCCTCGTCGTCGGCGACCGCTGGGATCTGGTCTTCAACATCGCCGAAGGGCTCCGGGGGTTTGGACGCGAGGCGCAGGTTCCGGCCCTCCTGGACGCCTGGGACATTCCGTACGCCTTCTCCGACCCGCTGGTGCTTTCGCTCACCCTGCACAAAGGGCTGACAAAGCGGGTCATTCGCGACCTCGGCATCCCGACGCCGGATTTCGCCGTCGTAGAGACGCCGGAGGAGATCGCGGCCGTGGCGCTGCCCTTTCCGCTCTTCGCCAAGCCGGTCGCGGAGGGGACAGGGAAGGGGGTCACCGCCGCCTCGAAGATCGTGGACCGGACGGAACTCTTGCGCGTCTGCCGGGAATTGTTAGCAACTTATTGTCAGCCCGTCCTGATCGAGACCTTCCTCCCGGGCCGGGAATTCACCGTCGGGATCATCGGGACCGGTGCGGAGGCATTTTCTCCCGCGGTGATGGAGGTTCATCTCACCGAAAAGGCGGAAAGGGATGTCTATTCTTATGTGAACAAGGAGGATTGGCACGGGCGAATCGAGTACC
>CAIUXU010000053.1 GCA_903903205.1 uncultured Syntrophobacterales bacterium | reverse complement strand
CTCTTCGGCTGCGAGCCTGAACTTTCGACAGTCACCGCCGAACGGAACCGGCGGACGGCGGAAGCAGGCCTCGCGGGGTATGCGAAGATGCTCTATGAGGATGCCGGAATTGTCTGCTCCGTGATGGATTCAAACCTCCCCATCAACGACCCGATTCTCGACCTGACCCCGGGTCCGAGAATCCGTCTCCTCCAGATGGACCCGCTCCTCAAGACGCTGCTGGCATCAAGCGGCTCCTACGCCGAACTCCTCCGCGCTTTCCAGGCAGGCGTCGAGAAGGCGATGCGGCAGGATGGTTTTGTCGGGATCAAGTCCCATCTGGGCGAGCTCGTCGGCTTCGGCGCCGCGACGGTGGAGGCGGATGAGGCCGAACGCCATTTCTCTGCAGCCGCAGCAGGGGACAACGAAGCCTTCAACAAGATCTACATGGCCGTCTGGCTGGCTACGATGATCCAGGCCCAGGAACTGAATTTTCCCATTCACGTTCATACCGGCATCACCGGCGGTCTCTGGAATGGTCCCGTTGCCAATTGCGATCCATTTCTTCTAGTCCCCATCCTCCGTCAGCCCCGATTTCTCAAGACACGGCTCGTGCTCCTCCACGCCGGCCACCCCTGGATGCAGCATGCCAGCATGATGGCCCATACCTTCCCCCATGTCTGGGTCGATATGGGATGGACGACCCCCTGGACCTCACAGCGGATCGTCGAGTGCTACCGCGACGTGATCGGGCTGGCTCCCATCTCCAAGATAATGGTCGGCAGTGGCGGCCACGGCTCGCCGGAGGTCTCCTGGCTTGCAGCGAAAATGGCGAAGATCGCCCTTGGTGAGGTCCTTACGGACTCTGTTCGTCTGGGGCTCATGTGCGAAAAAGACGCGGAAAAAGCGGGACGGATGATCCTCCACGACAACGCCGCCCGAATGTACGGCCTTCGTTCATAAGGGCTGCTTGCTTTTGCTAAAGGGATATGGAGGCCGATTAGCGGCATGGATGGATTGATCAGACAGAAGAGTCTGGCGGAACATATCGTCGAGGATCTGGAGGAGAAGATCACCGACGGCACGCTTCAGCCGGGGCAGAGGATTATGGAGGAGGCCCTGTGTAAAACCTTGGGCGTCAGCCGTTCCCCTGTACGGGAGGCCTTCCAGATCCTGGAAAGCCGCGGGTTCGTCGTCCGCGAACCGCGGAAGGGGATTTCCGTTGCCAGGAATACGCAGCGTGAGGCGGAGGACATCTACCGCATCCGTGCCAGCCTCGACGGCCTTGCCACATCACTTGCGCTCGAGAAGCAGACCCCTGAACTCCTGAAACAACTAAAAAAGATGCATGAACAGATGATCCGGGCGGCTGAAAAAGAAAACGGCGCCGCTTACCAGCAGTTGAACGAGAAATTCCATGAGCTCCTGATCAATGCCAGCAACAACCTGCGGTTGATTCAACTGATCCGGAATTTCGACAAACAGACCATTCGCTATCGCATGGCCGTTGCGAACAGCCCGGGATGGATGGCAAATTCTACGCGTATCCATTCTGCTATCATTGCCTCCTTTGAAGCAGGAGACGCAGAAGCGGCCGGACGGATCCGGAAAAACTCCATCCTGGGCCAGATCGAACGGTTCCCTGAAATATTCAAGAACGGAGAAAAAAATGAAAATTGATCCAGAAAAATGTATCGCCTGTCTGGAATGCGTCGACTTCTGCCCGATGAACTGCATCGCGGAGAAGGACAGCGGCGTCGAGATCGACCAGGATGAGTGCGTCGATTGCGGCGTCTGCCTGCATGCCAACGTCTGCCCGACGGACGCCCTCTACATGCCGGAGGAGTCGATGCAGTACCCGCGTGCTATCCGGGCGCAGTTCAGTGACCCCGGCGTCTGGCACCCCTCGACAAACCAGGGGGGACGGGGCACCGAAGAGATGAAGACCAATGACGTAACCGGCCGGTTCCGTCGGGGGGAGTTCGGCATGGCCCTCGAATTCGGCCGTCCAGGAACGGGCGCCCGGATGAGCGACCTTGAAAAGGTCCTCCAGTCCCTGATCAAGATGGACGTGGAGCTGGAGACGAACAATGCCGTCTTTGCCTTTTTGGAAGAACCGCTAACCGGAAAGGTAAAACCGGAATTCCGAAACGAGAAGGTCCTCTCCGCCATCCTCGAATTCAAGATCAGAGAGGATCAGCTCGAAGAGATCGTGGGGCAGCTCAAGCCGGTCCTCGCCGAGGTGGACACCGTTGTCTCCTGGGGGCTGGCATCCCGCTTCGCCGAAGACGGAACCTTGCCCGTTCGCACCCGCCTTGCGGCCCTCGGGGTTCCCGCCCGGCCGAACGCCAAAATCAACATGGGGATGGGACGTCCCATCTGCGAACCTTAAAGGAGACCGGTATGAGCCACGCACTGCACCGCCACGGCACCACCGAACAGCTTCAGAACGATTACACTTTTTACGCCCGTGCCTCACGCTATGTCAATCGGGAGGGGTGCGGCCCCAAACTTCGCAAGATATTGAGCATCGCCCTCGAAGAGAAGAACCTCGTCAACTACGGCTCCAGCCAGGCGGGGAAGAGTTTCAAAGCCGGCCT
>CAIUXU010000052.1 GCA_903903205.1 uncultured Syntrophobacterales bacterium | reverse complement strand
TTGCTTTCTCCAGAGAGAAGCATCAAGCGCAAATAACCGGGATCGTCGAGGCGCAGACCATTTGCTTGCGTCTCGCTCTCGATGACCTGTCCCTTACAGAGGCACAGGTTGCCGACTTTTTCGAGATAGATTCTCCCGTCCGGGGCGCGTCGGCTGCGCAAACGCTGGGGCTGGCGCCAATCGTGGCCGATAAAATCATTGCTGCCTTTGGCGGCAAGCTGAGACTGGCCAAAGAAGACGGGAATAATGGGCGCCTGGAAGCAATACTTGTTCGGGAGCAGAACCATGTCAAACAGGACTGAGATAAAATCGACACTCTTGGTGGTGGATGACGAGGTCGGCAATGTGGACACCGTCATTGAGGCCTTGGGTGAACGCTACAACGTGCGCGTTGCCACCGACGGCGAGTCTGCCCTGGAGAGCGTGAAAAAAGCCCCGCCCGATCTGATCATCCTGGATGTGATGATGCCGGGGCTGGACGGCTTTGAGGTCTGCCGCCGCCTGAAGGCTGATCCGACCACACAGGAGATCCCGGTCATCTTTCTCACCGCGCTGCACGAGACCATGGACAAGACCAAGGGTTTTTCCGTCGGCGGCGTCGATTACGTGACAAAGCCGTTCCATTTCGCGGATATCCACGCACGCGTGGAGGCGCACCTGGAACTCCACCGCAAAAAAGGCGAACTTCAGCACTCCTACGACAAACTCCGCGAGCTGGAGACGCTGCGCGACAGCCTGGTACACATGATCGTCCACGACATGCGCTCACCGCTGTCGCTCATCCTCGGCAACCTGGAACTGGTGGAAATGGAAACCGTTCCGCAAGAGGCGGCTGATTGCATTAACCGGGCCCTGAGCAGCACAAAAACTCTCTTGCAGATGATCTCTACGTTGCTTGACATAAGCAAGCTGGAGGCGCATGAGATCACACTGGATCTTTCGGCAGTTGACATAAAGGAGCTGGCAAGCGAAACGATTCGAACGGTCGAACCTGTAAAAGGCCGGCGTAAACTTACCCTCACAGCAGCCAAGACAATCGGGGCAATCCAGGGCGATGCAGACCTGATTCGGCGTCTGCTCCAGAACCTTATTGGCAATGCACTCAAATTCACCAACAAGGAGACGGGGACCATTGCTGTCCGCATCGAAAGCGCGGAGGAGGAGAAGGTGCGCGTGTCGGTTGCGGACAATGGACCTGGAATTCCTTTGGAATATCGTGATAAGGTGTTCGACAAATTCTGCCAGGTGGCAGCGCGCAAACAGGGGCAAGTGCATTCGACCGGTCTCGGCCTGACCTTCTGCAAATTGGCTGTTGAAGCCCATGGCGGCCGAATCGGATTGGAAAGCAAGTTGGGCAAAGGGAGCACGTTCTGGTTCGAACTGCCCCGCAGATTATGATGATTCATATTATGGGAAGTGTCCCTGTAATTCGAGGCGGAAATGGAAACAACCTCTGAATACTCCGAGAGCATCATCAACACCATCCGTGAGCCTCTGATCGTTCTGGATCAAGATCTAAAGGTGGTCAGTGCAAGCCGTTCCTTCTATAAAATCTTTAAGGTAAACCCCGAAGAGACGGTCGGACAGCTTGTCTATGACCTGGACAATAAACAGTGGGATATCGGCAAGCTGCGAGAACTGCTGGAAACCGTCCTTCCCGAAAAGGGAACCTTGGATGACTATGAACTGGAGCATGATTTTGCCACGATCGGGAGACGTATCCTGCTTCTGAATGCCCGAATGCAAAGCGCCCCGGGAAAGGGGCGGACAATCCTCCTGGCCATCGAGGACGTCACCGAGCAGAGACGGATCGGGGATGAGCTGCAAGAAGCCCGGGATCTGCTGGAGCTGCGGGTGGAGGAACGAACAAGCCAACTGCGGCAGGACGAAGCGGCGCGGCAAATTGCAACGAAGGCTGCGGAGGTTGCCAACCGCGCAAAGAGCGTGTTTCTGGCCAACATGAACCATGAGCTTCGGACACCCCTGAGCGGGGTGCTTGGCATGACGGGGCTGCTTCTCAATACCCCCATCACGGAGAGGCAGCGTGGGTATGCGGAGAAAATCAAGAAAAGCGGAGAATCCCTGCTTGCCATCGTCAAGGATATCCTGGATTTTTCCAAGCTCGAGGCGGGGAAGCTCCCCCTTGAAAATATTCCCTTTTCCCTGAAAGATGTGATCGGCAAAGGGATGAACTCCTTCTGCCCCCGGGCTGCGGAGAAGGAGATCGGGCTGCACATCGACATTGACCCGGATCTTGACACGGCCCTCCTGGGCGACCCCCAGCACCTGACCCGGGTGATCAGCAACCTGGTGGGCAACGCCGTCAAGTTCACGGCGGCGGGCGACATTCGGATTGCGGCCAAGATCCGACGGCAGACAGCGACGAACGTCGAGCTGGAGATTTCGGTCCAGGATACGGGCATCGGCATGACCGAGGAGGAGATGTCGCGGCTATTTACGGCTTTCAGTCAGGCCGATGACTCCACAACCCGCCGCTACGGGGGAATCGGCATGGGGCTCGCGATCAGCCGGAATCTGGTCGAACTCATGGGAGGGACGCTCCAGGTCGAGAGCACGCATGGCAAGGGAAGCGTATTTACGGTCCTGATTTCCTTCCCGATCGCTACGGGCGTCCGGAAAGATGCGGGGAGCGATTTGAAATCTGTTTCTATAAATTCCCGTTCCGAAAGTAGCCAGGCGCGGTTCACCGGCGTCCGGGCGCTGGTGGCGGAGGATAACAAGATCAGCCGGAAGATTCTCGTGGAGATGTTGTGGCAGGCGGGGATCGGAGCGGAGATCGCCAAAAACGGCCGGGAGGCCGTGGAGATGGTCCGTGCGAAGGAATATGACATCGTGTTTATGGACGTCCAGATGCCGGAAATGGATGGTATTGAGGCCACCCGGGAGATTCGCAAGCTGGACAAAACGGGCGCTTTAAGCCTCCCCATCCTCGCCATGACGGCCGAAACCCTGGCTTCCGACCGGGAGAAGATTCTGGATGCCGGAATGAACGATCATCTCACCAAGCCAGTCGATCGCGACGCATTGGGCGCGGCGCTCCGGCAATGGCTTCCCCCCGAGAAATATACCGCCGCCGACCCGAACCTGATTACAAAACCGGCCCTCATGCCCATCCCGACAATGACGGGTCTCGACACGGAAGCGGGGCTGAAGCGGCTGGGTGGCAACCGGGAACTCTACCTGAGGCTTCTTGGCGATTTCGTCGCCGATCATGGGGATACGCCAACGAAACTGCTGGAGGAGCTTCGCACGGAACGACGGGATGAGGCGGTTCACCGGATCCACGCCATTCGGGGGGTTGCCGGAAATCTCGGCGCGAATGAGCTGCAGGCCGCCGCCCTGGAGCTGGAAAAGGCCTGCCGGGCGGTGAAGGATGGCGGTTCTGTTTCGCTTGAAGAGCCACTACGGGTATTTATCGACCGTCACGAGGGGCTGATGCTGGCCATCGGCGCCGGCCTTGCCCAACTGCCGGCTGCTTCACAGGACAAGCCGGAAGGTCCGCTGGGAGATGCTGCCGAACTGCGGCCGTTGCTGGAGAAACTGAGGGCGGCCCTGGAGAGTGAAGAACCCCACCCCTGCAAGGAAATACTGGTGGTATTGCTGCAAAAACGGTGGCCTGCAAACCAGGAGATCATACTTGCGGAACTGAACCACCTGGTTCAACGCTACCTCCTTCCGGAAGCCCTCGCCCTTCTCGACAAGGAATTTGGTCATCAGGGGGACACCTTGCGGCAAGGTGTCCCCCAATGACTCGAAAAAAGGAGCTAATAACCAATGAGTAAGGAGAGGCCGACCCTGCTGATGGTGGATGACGAGGCCGTCAATATCGACATCCTCAT
>CAIUXU010000051.1 GCA_903903205.1 uncultured Syntrophobacterales bacterium | reverse complement strand
TTCAATCTCTACAACATCCTTGCCGCAACAGCGGCAGCCCAGGTCCTCGGGATTCCCGGACGGGACATTCGGAATGGAATCGCCGCTTTGACCCAGGTACCGGGACGGCTTGAAAAGGTGAGCACGGCGGGGCAACCCGCCGTTTTTGTCGATTATGCCCACACGGACGACGCCCTGAAGCGGGTCCTCCAAAATCTGACCCTCTTCCGCATGGAAAGGATCATCACCGTTTTCGGATGCGGAGGAGATCGGGACCGCGGGAAGAGGCCGCTTATGGGCGCGGCCGCTGCGGCTTACAGCGATCTGACCATCGTCACCTCGGATAACCCGCGGACGGAAGACCCTCTGGAGATCATTCGTGAGATCGAAATGGGCATCAGTGCGCCAAAGTTCACCGATATCCAGGAATTCAGGCAACTTCCTGAACAGAAAGGATACATCGTTATCCCCGATCGGAGAGCCGCCATCAGCGCGGCCATCGGTCTCGCCGGACCTGCGGACATCATCCTCATCGCCGGAAAGGGTCATGAGGATTACCAGATCATCGGCAGCCGGAAGTTTCCCTTCGACGATCGGATGATCGCGCGGGAGGAGCTGAGAATCCGTCAAACCGGGAGGGAAAGATCATGACAGCCGAAGCTCTGCATCTTTCCGCCGAAGAGATTCTGAAGGCCACGAGGGGCCTCCCGATTCGGGGCGGCCACGGCTGGTTCTGCGGAGGAATCTCGACAGACACGCGAACCCTGACGGCAGGAGACCTTTTCATTGCCCTTGCAGGGGAAAACTTCGATGGCCATGACTGTCTGGCAAAGGCCGTAGAGCGCGGCGCTGCCGGGCTTCTCATCCGGGCGGACACTGCGAAGAAACTCGCCATGCCTCCGGAAGAGCTCCCGGTGATCGCAGTTCAGGACACCCTGAAGGCGCTCGGTGACATCGCCCGCGACTGGCGGCAACGATTCCCGATCCCGGTGGTTGCGATCACCGGAAGTTCCGGGAAGACCACGACCAAGGAAATGTTCGCGACAATCGCCTCCCGCACGCGGAACATCTTGAAGACGGAAGGGAACCTGAACAACCGGATCGGCCTTCCGCTGACCCTGCTCCGGCTGCGGAAGAGTCATAAACTCGCCGTCGTCGAAATGGGGACGAACAGCCCGGGAGAGATCGCGATGCTTGCGGCCATCGCCGTACCGGACGTCGGTCTGATCACAAACATCGGTCCTGCCCACCTCGAGGGGCTTGGTTCCCTCGAGGCGATCCGGGAGGAGAAGGGATCCCTTTTTGAGGTCATGGCCGGACAGGGCATGGCGATCATCAACCACGACGATCCGGCAATCGGCATCCTTGCGGGGCGTTTGCAGGGGAAACAGGTAACTTTCGGCCTCGGCCCGGGCGCCACAGTCACCGCCCGGAAGATCGAAATGGCCGGATCGGAGGGGGTGCGTTTCGAACTCGTCATTGACGGAATCGGCGTCCCGGTTTTCCTGGCCGCCGCCGGGGAACATAATGTCAGAAATGCGCTGGCCGCCGCCGCCGCCGCTTGGACGCTTGGTTTCGACCACAGCGAGATCGCGGCGGGACTTGCTGCATTTCGTCCAGTCTCGGGGAGGACCGAGATCCGGCAACTCGAAAACGGCGTCTACCTGATCATCGATACCTACAACGCCAATCCGGCCTCGGTTCGTGAGGCGCTGAAGACCATGCAGGGGCTTCGGGGAAACGGAAACGCGATCGTGGTCCTGGGCGATATGCTGGAGCTGGGAGAACAGTCGGATCAATGGCATGAGGAGATCGGAGCGCTCCTTGCGGACATGAACATTCAAAATCTGTTTCTCAAAGGATCGCTAACAAGAACCCTGGCAGACGCCGCGATCCGTAAGGGGTTTCCGGTGAAGCGGATTGCGTTTTTCGAGGACCCGCAGCAGGTTGTCTCTTCTCTCCGGTCCCGGCTGAAAAAGGGCGACTGGGTTCTGATCAAGGGATCACGAAAGTTGAAGATGGAAGCGGTGGCGACAAGCATGATTACGGCATTTGACCTGAAACCGCAAACAATGCAGGTGGGCGACGCAGGAAGGTTGGGATAATGCTTTTTCATCTTTTATATCCGCTGCATGA
>CAIUXU010000050.1 GCA_903903205.1 uncultured Syntrophobacterales bacterium | reverse complement strand
CTGCAAGGTCGGGGATATTTTCGATGTCGAGGCCGTTTGGTGTGATCAGATCGGGGGGCCTGCCGAGAAAGTTCTTCGCCTCCGAGGCGGTAATCTCACTGACCGTGGTGAAACAGTCCGCCTCGCGGGCCGCTACCGTCTCCATAGAGCACTTGGCGATGATGTTGTGGGCGCTCGCCTCCCGCTGCGGCGAAATATGCTCCATCGCCGTGTAGATGTCCATTCCGTGGGATGCCAGCGTTCTTCCGAGCGTCGTGGCGTGCGTGGTGAAGACGGTGCCGATCTCCGGCGCCCGTTTCTTGAGACCGAGAAGGCCGGCCCCCGTCATCCATTCGTGGAACTGGGCGACAGACCGCATTCCCTGGGGTTGCACAACGAAGTGGTGGAGGGTTTCGATCACCTCGCTTGCCGCATAGCTGAACATGACCGGTTCCACATAGTCCCAGCCCCCGGCGATGGAGTCGACGCCGTAGTCCTCCCAGAGTCGGAAGAGGAGCTGGTCCTTGTCGTACTTTTTGCCGAAGCCGACGAGGATCGCTTTCGGCCTGCCTGGCACCTTCCAGCGGCCGAAGCGGCAAGGAATTTCCTTGATGGCCACCCCTTCGCGGACGTGGTTCCAGCAATCTTCGTCCGTCTCCTCGAAATCGGGGTTCGTCTTGAGGTCCGGACCGAGGACGAAATAACGTTCGCCGAAGAACTTCGTCGCCTCGGGGAGTTTGCTCGTGATCACGGTATGGATCCCGCCGACCTTGTTGCAGACCTCCCAGCTTACCTCAAAAAGATAGTAATCCTGCGCCTCTGTCATGACTTTTCTCCTTTTTTCGTTCGGATCTGCCGTGATAAATCATCGATAATGTTCATATAATTAATGTAGGCCTCATAAGGCGACTCATAGGGGTTGAAGTAGCGGTGAACATCCCCGTCGGAAAACCATTTCGTGCACATGTAGTACATGTGGTCGGACGTCTGGAGCATCCGCCAGGTCCGGAGAAGACCCTCATCCTTCCTCCGAAGGACGGCGGCCTCGAGCGCGTAAAGCTTGCCGGCGGCGTCCTGCTGCATGGCGTTGCCCAGCCAGGCCGTTGTGTCCCGTTCCTCGTCCGCCCAGGAGATGAAATTGGGGCATTCGATAGGGGGACACGATGCGGCATCATGTCCCCCTTTATCCCCCACTTCCGCCGGTGTCTGAAAGCGAAAGTCGGGGTGGCGAAGGATTTCGCCGGGGAGCGCCTTCAGAAATTCAAATATTCCCGTCTCACGCCACTGGTGTTCGCCGAAAGTCTCGTAGTCCATAAAGAGGTTGATGACCGCCTCTTCCCGTCGGATTCGGTGGAGCCAGTGGGCATATTTGGCCGCCGTGAGCGGATATTCGGCCCAATTCCGGTCGGAGAAGCGGAAGGCCACGTCGTCCGAAAGGCGGTAGTTCCGCAGCAGCAACTTCAGCTTTTTGCAGCCGACTGGTCGATATACCAGATTGGGGCTCCGTCGGCCAAGGATTTTTTCGGTTCCCTCGGCGAGGATCGTTCGGTAGCCCATCTTTTCCACCGCTAGCGCGAGGGCGTCGCTGTAGATCAGTTCCGTGTGGCGGAAGGTCAGGCCTTCCTGCCCGAAGAGGGAGCGGATTCGATCCCGGTGGTGAGAGACCTGCGCCCGGAACTCCCGCTGCGAGAAGAGAAAGGCAAGGGAATGACTGTCCGTTTCGTTCAGGAACTCGACGCATCCCGTTGCGCTCAGGCGCTGAAAGAGCTCCAGGACGTCGGGGCGGTGCTGCTCCAGTTGGTCGAGGATCACCCCGGAGAGGGAGAAAGAGACCCGGAAGGCGCCGCCATATTCCTGAATCAACTCAAGCAGGAGAGCGCCTGCTGGAAGATAGCATTTCTCCACGACGCGATCGAGGATTCGCCGGTTCTCCGCCTCGTCTTCATAGTCATGGGTCTGGCCCACGTCGAAGAAGGAGTACCGCCGCAGACGGCAGGGCTGGTGGACCTGAAAGTAGAGGCAAACGCTCGGCATTATTTCCCCGTTGTCTCCCGATAGATCTCGACGATCTTCTCCGCTGCTGTTTCCCAGCGGATCTTCCGGAGCTCTTCGCGGGCCTCCTCCGCCAGCTTGCCGGCCAGGACGGGGTATTTCAGGACGGCGATGATCTTGGCGGCCATATCCTGGACATTCCAGAAATCGACCTTCAGCGCATGTTTGAGGATCTCGGAAACACCCGACTGGCGCGAGAGGATTACCGGAACATCATAGGACATCGCTTCGAGCGGGGAGATGCCAAAGGGTTCGGAGACGCTCGGCATGACGTAGAGGTCGCTCAGCGAGAAGATCCGTTCGATCTCTTCGCCCTGGAGAAATCCGGTAAAATGGAAACGGTCTCCAATCCCCAATTCCCCTACGCGTTCGATCATCTGCCTCATCATGTCGCCCGCCCCGGCCATCACGAAGGTCACATCAGGCATGACACGAAGGACCTGGGCCGCCGCCTCGACGAAGTAGTCCGGTCCTTTCTGGAAGGTGATTCGGCCGAGAAAGAGGACCATTTTCCTCCTGCCCTGTTTTTCTGTGCGGTAGGCTTGTCGGGCCTCCGTGCTGGATACGGCGTTGTACACTACGGAAATTTTCTCCGGAGGAATTGCGTATTGTTCCGTTATCATTCGTTTTGTCCGGTGACTGACGGCGATGATCCGGTCCGCCTTCTCCATCCCTTCCCGTTCGATTGCAAAAATCTCTTCATTCACTTTTTCGCCGCTCCGGTCGTATTCGAGGGAGTGGATGTGGAGAATGAGCGGCCGGTCACTGATCTGGCGGGCCAGGAGTGCAGCGGGGATGGTCATCCAGTCGTGGGCGTGGATCACATCAAAGATGGAGGCGCCTGCGATGAGGCCGCCGGCCCGACCGTAGCGAATCACCTCGGCGATCAGGTCGGGGCCATAAACATCGGCTGCGAGCGGAAATTTCTTTCCCTCGGAGAGATAGAGGGTGCGATAAGCCCCCGCATCCAGATAGGGATGGAGCAGGGAGGGAAGGGGGCGGAGCGTCAGACGCTGGAGGGTTGCCTCCGTGCCGTCATTGCGCTCGGCGGTGGAGACGGGGATGCCGGTTGTGGAGACAAGATCCAGAAAAGGGGCCGCGCTCGCCTCGCCGTCCCGCGGCAGGACGAAGGTGATCCGGTGGCCGAGACCGGCCAGGGCCGCCGTCATTCCGTAGCAGGCCGTCCCCAGACCGCCGCTCATCCGGGGTGGAAATTCCCATCCGAACATCAGGATACGCATGGTTTACAACCTCCGTCCTTCAATGTGTCCGCTTTCCTGCGGTCGGGGGCGAATCGCTTCCTCGTTCTCGTCATCATCCTCTACATGGTTCGGGGTTGGGAAAAAGGCTCCTCCAGCTTAAGCATACGGTGTCTCCACTACGGTGAGTACGAAATGGTTCTAAAACTCCGGCGGACAACCATATACCGACAGGCACATTATCTGCAAGGAGTAGTTTGCTTGTTGTTTGCTTGTTACCTAATTCATTACCCATATTGGCGGTTATTACCTAATTCCCGATTTTGTTCCATTTGGCGGTTTTGCCACGTCCCAGACATTCAACGATGCCCTGACCCCGGAGGTCCTTGAGCACCCGGCGGATCATATCGATCCCGACGCCGGGACATTTCTGCAGAATGTCGGCCACACTGAAATTGTCGTGAAAATTGTTTCCTGCT
>CAIUXU010000049.1 GCA_903903205.1 uncultured Syntrophobacterales bacterium | reverse complement strand
GATCCCCGGCATGACGCCGGGCTTGGAGTGGGCGGCCATGAGCCGCCTCGCCTCCAAAGCGATGGCATGGGCCTCCTGGAGTTCCGACGGAACCGGCCCGATGGAGAAGAAGCGCCGCAGGTCGTACCAGTAGCCTCCCGGCATGCTCGATTCGACCAGGAGGTTAACGACGTCGCCCTCTTTGAGCTTCCGCCGCCAGTAGACGTTCCCCCAACTGTGCTGCTGCATGTTGTGGAGTGAATCCGGCCGGCCAAACATGATGGCGATCTGCTGTTCTTCACTGCCGGCTGCCATCTGCGCCTGACGGATCTCGAGGATCACCTCTGTGACGGTCCTCCCCGGACGAACCGCCTTCTTCGCGACCGCATAGCTCATCTCATGCATATAGGCGGCGTCCCTCATAAGGGTGAGTTCCTCTTCGCTCTTGACCATCCGTACCTCATCGACCAAGTCGCTGGCATTGACGAGGGTGACTCCCTGGAGACCTTTTTTGACGTTCTCATAGAAAGCGGCGGAGATATTCCCCATCCCCACGAAACCGACGGTCCGGGGTTTCAGTCGCCCGATGACCTCCACAGCCCTTTCCGCATCCCAGGCATCCTGCCACCAAACGTTCGGGAAGGCCGGCATGTTGATCTTCTTCATCCCCGCCCGTAAAGCCCAGTCCGGTGGATTGCCCGGATGCGCAGGCGCCCCCGGACCGTGGCCGATAATCGTCAACTCCTCCTGGAGCGGAAAGATGGCAGTGATCGGATAATTGGCTTCCGCGATATCGGAGAACCAGCGGAAATAGCCGCTGACATACCGCTGCTGGCCCTGGGCAACGAGGCAGTCTATCCCGCGGGCTGCCATACGTTCGCGTACGGCCTTCCATCTCCGCTCGAGCTCATGCTGTGATATCGAATACTTCCTTGCATCTGAAAGACTTAGAAACTTTTCTATCATTCCCATCCCCCTTGTTGTGCTTCGACAAACCATTTCCGTCAATATTACGCGCTGTGCTAATGTAATTTCCAACCCTTGTCAAGGAAATTTCCCCCTTTTCACCCTTGGAAAAAACATTCAACGGTTGATTTTTCCCGGGAAAGAGAATAGAGAATGCGGCACTGGGAACACTGGTGTTCACAGCATTTACAGGAGAAGGTTATCTATGATGCGCATACGTAAAATCACCCTGCTGGTTGCCCTGGTTCTCGTTTCGTCGCTGATCGCAACGGGTTTTTGCTTCGGCGCGGAGACGTTTCCGACCAAACCGATTCAGGTCATTGTCCCCTTTGCCGCCGGCGGCTCCAACGACGTTCTGGCCCGTGCGGTGGCGAACACCTGGACGAAGTACAGCCCGCAACCGATGCTCGTCATCACCAAACCCGGTGCAGGCGGGATTCTGGGGGTTGAATATGTCGTCCGCTCCAAACCGGACGGCTATACGATCTATCTCGGACAGGGCTCGAGCCCCGATCTGACCATCCCGCACTTCCAGAAGATGCCCTATGATCCCTTCAAGGATCTCCTCCCGGTCGCCCGGCTTTCGGTTCACTCGGTCATCATCTGCGTGAGCGGCAAATCCTCCATCAAGTCGATGAAGGATCTGGTTGCCTATGCCAATGCCGGCAACAGGGTCACCGCTGCCGCATCCGTCGCGACCGGCGTCGTGGACATCACTTTGAAAGCCATGGCAAAGCGGGCAAATTTCCCGATCACCGTCGTTCCCTTCACCGGCGGCGCCGATGCAGTCACGGCCCTGGCGGGCGGCCACCTCACAATGGGCGGAGGCCACCCCTCGGAGGTAATGCCGCACATCAAGTCAGGCCGTTTCCGGGCAATCGGCGTGGCTCTGGACAAACGCGATCCGACCCTGCCGAACATCCCCACCCTGAAGGAACAGGGGATTGACGTAATCACCTGGGGCTCGGTGAAAGGCGTTGCCGCACCGGCCGCCACCCCGCCGGAGGTGGTCGAATATATCGCATCGACCCTGAAGAAGGTTTCGGAGGACAAGGATTTCAAAAAGGCCATGGCGGCTGTTTACCAGCCGGTCATGTACCAGAACACGAAAGACTGGACCATTTTTCTGCACAAGGCCTACAAGGACTACGGGGATCTGATCAAGGAACTCAACCTCAAAATCTAAGACTCCTACCGCAAGGGATTGAGAGGAAAGGGAGCACGAGATGGCCGGGCCGTTGAAGGGATTGAAGATCCTCGATTTTACGACCCTGCTGCCGGGGCCGTATGCGACAATGATGCTGGCGGACCTCGGGGCGGAGGTGCTGCGGATCGTCTCCGGCTCCCGACCGGACCTCACCGCCTTCATGCCCCCCTTCCTCCCGGGAACGAATCTTTCCGCGGCCATGGCCTCGCTCGGGCGGGGAAAGCGCTGTATGGCGCTCAACCTCAAGGAGACGAGAGCGGTCGCCATCGTTCGGCGCCTTGTCGCCGAATACGACATCGTAATCGAGCAGTTCCGCCCCGGCGTGATGGCAAAGTTCGGTCTCGATTATGAAACACTCAAGGCGGAAAACCCGGAACTGATCTACTGCTCGCTGACCGGATATGGCCAGACGGGACCCTTCTCGAACCGGGCGGGCCACGACATCAACTACCTCGCGCGCTCCGGAATGATGTCCTGTTCGGGCCGGAAAGAGACCGGTCCCACGCTCACGGGAATCCAGATCGCCGATGTGGCCTCCGGATCGAACAACGCCGTCATCGGCATCCTCGCCGCGGTGGTCCACCGGCAGAACACCGGCGAGGGGCAGCACGTCGATGTCTCGATGACCGATGGTGTCGTCGCCTTTAACGCCTTTGCCGCCGCCGCATTCCTCGCGGACGGCACGGAGACCGGATATGAGACGGGATTCCTGAACGGCGGTTCGCTCTACGACTTCTACGAGGCGAAGGATGGGAAATTTCTCAGCTTTGGCGGCCTGGAACCACAGTTCTTTGCGGCCTTCTGTGAAACCATCGGACGACCCGACCTGACCCCCGGCGGGGTAGCCCCCCCGGAACTCACCCGGATCAAGGAAGAAATTCGCGCAATTCTGAAGACAAAAACGCGGGACGAATGGCTGGCCCTCTTCGCCACTGTGGACGCCTGCGTTGAACCGGTCCTGTCGCTCGGCGAGGCCCTTGCGGACCCGCAGGTTTCTGCGCGGGGCATGGTCGTGGAGGTGGATCTGCCTGGCGGAGGGACGGTCCGGCAATTGGGCCACCCGATCCACTATTCGGTAACAAAGCCGGAATACCGGGCAGCGGGTTGCGCAGCAGGCGCCCATACGCATGAGATTCTTCACGAACTCGGCTACCGCGATGAGGAGATCGACGAATTCGAAAACACAGGACTCTTCCGTTGAGACTCAAGATATATGCAGCCGGCGCCACGAAAGAAGTGGTCATTCGCCTTGCGCCTGAATTTACCAGAGTGACCGGCATCAGGGTCGATCCGGTTTACGATACCGTGGGAGCGCTACGCGACCGTCTGCTGCAGGGTGAGAAATCTGATGTGCTGATGCTTAGCAACGCCGCACTGGACACGCTGCAGGGAAAGAACCTGATCGCTGTCGATTCGCGACTGAACCTGGGCTCGGTTGCGATCGCGCTTGCGGTACAAAAGGGCGCATCTATTCCAGATATCTCCACACCAGAGGCCTTGAAGAAAACCCTGCTTGGGGCGAAATCAGTTTCCTATGCCGATCCGGCGCGTGGCGCCACGGCGGGGACACACTTCGCCAAGGTATTGGATCAACTTGGCATCCGGGACCGGATCGCTGACCGCACGACCATAATACCGTTCGGCGTGGAAGTGATTCAGGCCGTTGCGGATGGACACGTCGAACTCGGGGTAAGCCAATCCAGCGAGATCTCATTGCACCCCGGCGTATCCCTCGTGGGCCCATTGCCGGAACCTTTTGCCCTGACGACGCCCTATGCGGCCGCAATCCTGAAGGGAGCAAGCGGGAATGCGATTGATTTTATTGATTTCCTGAAGTCGAACGTGGGGGTGGCCGCGCTGATGGAAGCCGGATTCAACGCCGGTAAAATCTCCTTGACATACAAAACCGCTTTCCTTACCATCGACCCGCCCAAGCAAAAAGTTATAACGAGATGAACGGAGGGAAAATGAAAGTTGCATCTGCATTGTCCGCTATCAAAACCGCATGTGTTGTAGCGTTGTCACTGGTGGTGGCCACACCATCGCTCACCCAGGCCCAGAATTACCCGAACCGGCCCATTCGCATGGTGTTGCCGTTTTCGCCCGGCGGCGCCGCCGACGCGCCCGGCCGCGTGCTGATGCAAAAGCTGTCCGAGGTGCTCGGCCAGCAGGTGTTCGTCGACAATCGCCCCGGAGCAGGTGGCACGATTGGCGCCGCGTCTGTCGCGAAGGCGACGCCCGATGGCTACACGCTGTTGCTGATTTCCAATACCCACGTGATCAGTGCGAGTCTGTATAAAAATCTTCCTTACGATTCAGTCACCGACTTCGCGCCAGTGCTGCAATTTAGCGAAGCGCCCAATGTACTGGTGGTGCATCCGTCGCTGCCGGTGAAATCGGTGCGTGAGCTTATCGCGCTCGCCAAAGAGAAGCCCGGGAAAATCGACTACGCTTCGTCCGGCAATGGCAGTTCGCAGCATCTGTTTGCCGCGCTCTTCTCGTCGATGGCGGGAGTCAATATGTTCCATATTCCGTATAAAGGCAGCGCGCAGGCGACCACCGAATTGTTGGGCGGAGAGGTCAAAGTGGGTTTCCCGGGAATTGCGGGGATGCTTCAGTACATCAAGGATGGCCGCCTGCGGGCGCTTGCGGTGACCGGCGCCAAGCGCTCACCGGAATTGCCCGATGTGCCGACGATTGCGGAAGCCGGACTTAAAGGCTACGAAGCGACTTTATGGCTTGGCATCCTTGGCCCGGCAGCGCTGCCCAAGGAGATCATCACGAAGCTCAACACCGCAATGTCAGGGATTCTCAAGCAGCCGGATGTTCAGCATTCATTGCAGGCAGTTGGCACCGAAATTGTGTATCGCACGCCGGGTGAATTTGGGGAATATGTGCGGGCCGAGCAGAAGAAGTGGTCAACGGTTGTCAAAGAGATCGGCTTGAAGGTTAATTAGATTTCAGGGGAGACAAGTGAAGAAAATAAAGGTATTAAATCCAGTCGTCGAACTGGACGGCGATGAAATGGCGCGCGTGATCTGGGGCTGGATCAGGGAGGAGTTGATTCTGCCCTATCTCGATATCGACTTGAAGTATTTCGATTATCACATCCTGAACCGCGATGCGACCGACAACCGGGTTGTCACCGAGGCGGCAGCGGCCGTCCGAAAATACCGCGTCGGCGCGAAATGCGCCGCGATCAATCCCGATCAGGCGCGGGTAAAGGAATTCGGCCTGAAGAAGGCGTGGAAATCACCCAACAGCGGCACCAGGAACCTTATCGGCGGGACACTTTTTCGGGAACCGATCGTCTTTGCAAATATCCCCCGAGTCATTCCGGGATGGACCCAATCAATCATTGTCGCCCGCCATGCGTTCGGAGATCTCTTTGGAGGGGTCGATATCCCGGTAGCGCACGAGGGAAAAGTGCTGCTGAAATACGTCCGCCGGGATGGAGCGGCGCCCGAGGAGTTCGAGATTCATGATTTCAAAGGTCCCGGCGCCGCCCTGGGAATTTTCAACACCGAGGAGTCCGTCCGGGGGTTTGCGCTCTCGTGCATGAACTTCGGCCTCCAGCGGGGGTATCCCGTCTATCTTGGCACCAAAAACACGGAGCTCGAACACTACGACGGCCTCTTCAAGAACCTCTTCCAGGAGGTGTACGAAACCAGTTTTCGGAAAGAATTCGCGGCGAAGGGGATCTTCTACGAGCACCGCATGGTGGACGAACTGGCCGCCTTCGCCGTGAAATCCTCAGGCGGGTTCGTCTGGGCGTGCAAGAAT
>CAIUXU010000048.1 GCA_903903205.1 uncultured Syntrophobacterales bacterium | reverse complement strand
GCTCTCTTTCGTCCGGCAGCGTTCTCCCCACACCATACGATTCATGCTCACCGGCCATAGCTCTCTGGACGGGGCTATGCGGGCTGTTAACGAAGGCGAAATCTACCGTTATTTCATCAAACCGTGGAATGATGCCGAGCTTCGTTTTGCCCTGACCGCCGCAATTGAACGGTATGACCTGGAAGCGGAGCATCGTCGCTTGCGTTTGGAGATGCAGCAGAGCGAGGAACAATTCAGGAAGCTCTTTGAAGACCATATCGCGGTCATGCTGCTCATTGATCCGGAGAATGGGAATATTCTGAATGCCAATCATGCGGCGGCGCAGTTTTATGGGTGGCCGATCGAGAAGCTCCAGCAGATGCGTATTGATCAGATCAACACCCTGCCCCCTGAAGTCGTGAAGGCCGAAATGGCGAAAGCCGTAAAGCTGGGTCGCATTGCATGGGAATTTCATCACCGGCTGGCGAACGGTTCCATCCGCGATGTGGATGTGTCCAGCAGCAAGATCGTGGTCTCGGGGAAGGTGGTTCTCTATTCCATTATCCACGATGTCACCATGCGCAAGCAGGCGGAAGCGGCACTGCACGAGGCCCATAACCACCTGGAGCAGCGGGTGGAAGAACGAACCTCGCAACTGCGGCAGGAGATCGAAGCGCACAAAAGCTTGCAGGCGACTTTGCGGGAGCGTGAAGAAGCGCTGAGATCCAGCAATGAGTTGCTGTCGCTCTACATCACCCACTCACCTATTTACACCTATATCCAAGAGCTGTCAGCCACCCAGAGCATCATCATCCATGCGAGCGACAATTTTAGCGAGATGATCGGCGTCCCAAGTTCCAAAATGGTCGGCAAATCCGTGGAGGACCTTTTTCCACCGGAATTTGCCACGAAGATCACCGCAGACGACCGGGCTGTTGTCGAAAGTGGAAAAGTACAAAGATTGGATGAGGAATTTAACGGCCGCAGTTATGCCACGATCAAGTTCCCCATTGTCATGGCAAACAAAACGCTGTTGGCCGGTTACACGATTGACTTGACGGAGGAGAGGCAGGCAAAAGAGGCGCTGCGGGCTGCATCCGAGCATCTGCAGTTGGCGGTAAGCGCGGCAGAAGTCGGAATCTGGGACTGGGATGTCATCAACGATCGTTTAACCTGGGATGCGGCAATGTACAGCCTCTACGGCAGCACGCCCGACAAATTCGGCGGCGCATACGAGGCCTGGGAGGCGGGGCTGCACCCGGAGGATCTGGAAGAGGCGCGCGAATCGATCCAGCGGGCGCTTCGGGGAGAGGGGGAATTCAATCCCGAGTTTCGTGTCGTCTGGCCGGACGGAACGGTCAGATGGATCAAGGCCAATGCCCTGATCAAGCACGATCCCAAAGGCAGACCCTTGCGGATGACGGGCACAAACTGGGACATTACCGTGAACAAACTTGCAGTACAGGCCGCCGATAATGCAAACCAGGCGAAGAGCGCATTTCTGGCCAACATGAGCCATGAGATTCGAACGCCCATGAGCGGGGTGCTCGGTATGACGGGACTGCTTTTGAATACCCCCCTGACAAACCAGCAACGCAGCTATGTGGAGAAAATCCGGATAAGCGGCGCATCCCTTTTGTCCATCCTCAACGATATCCTTGATTTTTCGAAAATCGAGGCCGGCAGGATGCCCCTCGAAAGCATTCCCTTCTCCGTAAAAGCGGTGATCGGCAACGTGGTGAATCTCTTCGACCCCCTGGTAGCGGAAAAGAGGATCGAGCTCTACACAACCCTGGGCCCGGAGCTTCCCGCCGCGCTCTTGGGCGACCCCCAGCGCCTGACCCAGATGATCAGTAACCTGGTGAGCAACGCCGTCAAGTTTACACCGGCTGGCTTCGTCCGGATTGTGGCCAAGGTTCAGCGGCGGACCACGGTGGATGTTGAGCTCGAAATTTCAGTGCAGGATACAGGCATCGGCATGAGGGAGGAGGAACTGTCGCATCTGTTCAAGTCATTCAGCCAAGCCGACACTTCCACGAGCCGCCGCTTCGGGGGAACCGGCCTGGGACTGATGATCACCCGGAGTATGGCCGAACTCATGGGGGGAACGCTGCAGGTGGAAAGCGCTTCCGGCAAAGGGAGCCTTTTTACGATCCTTCTCCCCCTGCCGATCGCCACAGGTGAGGCAATGCCGGTGTTCTCCATTCCCGGGGAGAGACTGCAAATCAGCACCCGGGAGCAATTCACCGGTGTCCGGGTGCTGGTGGCGGAAGATCACGCGATCAACCGGGAGATTCTTGTCGAACTGCTGCTGCAGCTTGGGATCGAGGCGGATGTTGCGGTAAACGGCCGGGAGGCCGTGGCGATGGTCAGCGCGAAGACCGATGAGATTGTGTTTCTGGACATCCAGATGCCGGAGATGGACGGTATTGCGGCCACCCGGGAGATTCGCCGACTGGACAAGGCCGGTCTTGATTGTCTGCCCATCCTCGCCATGACGGCCCACACCCTGGCCGGCGACCGGAAAAATAGTCTGGATGCCGGAATGAACGATCACCTGAACAAACCGATCAATCCGGAAGCGTTGGGTGCGGCGCTGCGGCAATGGCTTCCACCGGAAAAATGCGCCGCCGTTGCCTCTTCTGAACCGAATCCGGCTACAAAGTCGAACTTCCTCTCCGTTTCGCCGTTGCCGGGTCTGGACATCGAGGGGGCGCTAAACCGGCTGGGTGGCAACGAAGAAATCTACCTGAAGCTGCTACGCAATTTTGTCGCCGTGGACGGATACGGGGAAACGCCCGCGCAACTGCTGCAGGAGCTGCGGGCGGGCCAGCGGAATGAGGCGCTTCAACGGGTCCATGCGATCCGAGGGGTTGCCGCGAATCTCGGCGCGAAGGAGCTGGCAGCAGCAGCCGCAGAGCTGGAAAATGGCTGCCGGGCAGCGGGGAATATCATTCCTTTTTCGCTGGGCGAGCCACTGCGGGTCTTCATCGACTCTCACGAGGCGTTGATGATGGCCATTGGCGCCATCCTTGCCAAGCAACCGGCTGGTTTGTCGGGGAAATCGGTAAAAACGGAACGCCCGACGGGAGACATGGATGAACTGCTGACGTTGCTGGAACAGTTGAAGGAGCCTCTCGATAACGGTGAACCGTTGCCCTGCAAGAAAATTCTGGCGGTGTTGCTGGAAAAAAGTTGGCCCGAAGCGCAGGAGACCCTTCTTGCAGAACTAAACCGCCTGGTCAATCGCTACCGCCTCCAGGAAGCCTTCGACCTGCTGAACAAGGGGTAGCCGAAAGGTAGATATGCTAACTGGAGTCGGAAATTTAAAGGCGGGAGAGAAACCCGGGAAAAAGGATATGGCGGCGCCTCGGCACAATCGCGCTTCACCGTGGGGACCTGCATGATTATAGAGATAAGCCTGTATTTCGGAACAATTATAACCCTCAGTCTCCTTTCATTAAAAGAAGACAAGAAACAAAAAACCAGGGCTAAAGATGTTTTGAATAAAAAAGCCATACGCCGAGTCAACCATCCTGAAACTCTACAACATAAGGAGTATGGCACAGCAGAATATCATCAAAAATATGTCAAGATGGGAATCCTGACCACCACCTCGGCACTTCTCACCTCTTTTTTACTTCCGGCATACACACCCGTAACCACTATTATTTTCGCCAATACCTCATTTCCTACTCTTAGGGTTGGCGTGAAATCGCTTAAAGAGCAAAACAAGATTACTACCGAGTTGATCTTTGCGATTGTCGATGTCATGGGAGGTGTAATACTCGGTAATTATTTCATTTTAGGTGCAGGTTATATCATATACCACTTCCACAAGAAACTGGTCATAAAAACAAAGAGTGACTTTAAACACAAATATTTAACCTTATACGATAACATTACAGATTTCGTTTGTCTGATAAAAGATAACCATGAAATAATGGTTTCGGTCAATGAAATTAAAAAAGGCGATATCGTGGCGATAAAGACCGGCGATGTCGTGCATTTTGACGGCGAAATCACGGATGGGATCGCCATGATCGATCAAAAAAAATTAACGGGAGAATCACAGCCGGTAGAGAAAACAGCAGGAGATAAGGTATTTGCATCAACCCATGTCATTTCCGGACAAATTCACATCAGAATTGAAAAAATAGGAAGAGATACAGCGATACAGAACATATCTGATATTTTGAACAGTACGATCGATGCAAAAACATTCATGCAATCCAAAGGAGAGAAATTTGGCGACGCAACGTCTGTCCCAATACTTCTGTTGGGGATGGTTGCTTTTCCAATATACGGTTTATCAAGCTCGGCGGCCGTTTTAAGCTGCACACCCGGGGCGGATATGGTTGTTTATTCTCCGTTGGCCAATTTAAGGTACATGGAGAAGGCCTCCAAGAACGGGATTATCATCAAGGATGGGCGTGCCCTGGAATTGTTGGATGACATCGATACGTTTATCTTTGATAAGACAGGAACCCTGACGAACGATTATATAGAAATCGGCGAAATATACGCCTCAGAAGGGTACACCAAGGATGAAGTGCTGGTTTTTGCGGCCTTGGCAGAACAGCAGATGACACATCCTATAGCCAAAGCGATCATTGACAAAGCCATGAAACAAGGGCTTCTCATCCCTAAAATTGAAAAGTCCAACTACACAATCGGACTCGGTATTACCGTCTATCTGCCGGACAATACGAAAATAAATGTTGGCAGTATCCGATTCATGAAACTTGAAAACATTCCGCTCCCCGATGAGTTGAACGACCGAATCGACAGTATGCACCATGATGGTCACACGTTGGTTCTCGTTGCCCTGAATGGCGCAATCATCGGGGCCATAGAATTGCAGTCTTCCATTCGCAGCGAGGCTTATGAGCTGGTGCGTTGTTTGAGGGGAAGAAAGGTTAAAAATATTTGCATCATCTCCGGTGATCATGAAAATCCGACGAAAAAGCTTGCCCATGATTTAACAATAGAGAACTATTATTTTGATGTTCTGCCAACCCAAAAATCAGACATTATTCGGGAAATGCAAGAGCAAGGGGGCAAGGTATGTTATGTAGGTGACGGTATTAATGATACATTGGCCATGAAGCAAGCGGACGTGTCTATCTCCGTATCGGGTGCATCAACCATTGCACAAGATGTCTCACAAATCATATTGGTGAATAATTCACTGAATTCACTAATATATCTCCTTAAAATCTCCGCAAGTTTGAACAACAATTTATTAACCAGTTATATATTTAGCCTGTTGCCGGCGATATTTACAGCCGGGGGGGTCATTTTCCTAAATATGGGGATCATCCCGGCGTTAATTTTCGATTATGCCGTTTTTTTGCCGGGCCTTGCCAATGCCATGGGTTTTTTTGAAAAGAAAAATGGTAAGTAAGGAGAGCCTTTCATTCCCACGCCTCCGCTGCCACGACTACATCAGCCAATGCTATCCCGTAGAGATACACGGCTGACGGTCTTCCATCACATCCTGTGGCGTTAAGGTCTGCTACTGGAAGAGATCCGGTCTTTAAGGTAATGTCCCACGGGAATTCATTGTGCCAATGGTTGAACAATTGACTTGGAGAATCAGAGAATGAATTGCAGTTGTGACGAAAGCTCTCTCCAAATATGAAGCCAGAATCTTGTGCAATGAACAAGCTGGGGCCACTTAACTTGTCGAACTCAATGATCTCTGCTTCAGCCGTTGCAGTAGTTGCGCTTATCACCACATCACAAGTTCTCAGAAACCTGAACTGATTTGCCCTGCAATCGACCCGTGTGAAGCCCAATTGTGAAAACTCTTCAAAGTTCTTCATGGGATGATCTTTTGAGCCTGCAATCACAAAATCTTCTACTCCAAACAGGATATTGAATACCTTTGCCGTATATAGGTTTATCCGGCCAGAGCCAATGAATCCGACTTTAGAACCTTTCTGCAGATTAACCCTGCCATCCGTAGCCAGTGCTGCCATAAGCGCACAGCGATAGCGTGTAAGCTCTATGCTGTTTACTACCTTGCTTGATCCATCCGTATAGAAGACAGATGTGTATGCCGTCATATCACCAGTGTTTTCGTTGAGCAGGACTGCTTTTACCCCGGCTGTTCCATCAGACAATTTTGCCGCCATTGCAGTTAATGGCAGCTGCCATTGTCCTTTATTGAATCCTGGTCTTGCATCAACGGTTATTTTGGATGGGCAAACCTTATCGAGTTCCCCGTCCGGGATTGCCCTGTATTCATCCTTGAGCCTCCTGTATGTGCTCACGACCTGGTATGGAATCAGTGGCTTCATGTTTATCCAATACTTCTTCTTTCAAGGCCTTATATATGCTGGAGAGATCATTTTTTTGGCGCAAGGACTATAAGCAGACCGGACTTTCATGTCAAGGAGATATCGGCTAATCGATCCCGACAATCTTTCAATTTGGTGATAACCGTCTGAAATGCGAATTTTCGGGAGGGTGATTTTGCAATGGCCCCGGCCCTAAAATAAATTGGATTTATCATCGAAATTGGAGTAGGAACAGCGTTGAAATGATCAGATCCGGTCTGATCAAAGTTCACAAAATGTTTTATGATCCCTGGAAGATCTATTGATATAAAGGCAGGAAAACATTATGACTCTACTTATTGAAAGTTTGATTATTTTTGTAGTTGCCGTGGCAGGGGGATTAATAACGCTTTTAACACTGAAACTCGTTTTGGGGAAAAACCTGACGTACAAGTTATGTGCATGGATGCTGCCGGGATATATCGGCCTCATTCTGAGTGTATATGTCGGCGCCCGACTGGGAGGGCTCACCAATCCACCCATACTGATCCTTACAGCATCTCTTGGAGCCATATCCATCATCGCCAATTTCATCATGGTTGGTAAAACATTGATTCACAGGATACAACGCATTGCCGATCAGCTCTCGGAATCCGTCAGCGAAATGAATGCCTCATCGCTTCATATATCGGTGACGAGCCAAAATCAGGCCGATGGATCAGCAACACAGGCAGCGGCCATTGAGGAGACTTCCTCGTCATTGGAAGAAATGTCTGCCATGACAAAGGGCAATGCGGACAACGCTATCCATGCCATGGCGCTGGTAGCGAAAACCAGCACCATTGTCACCACCGTAAACGATCAAATGAAAGAGATGATCCAGGCTATCAATGAAGTCAGGGAGACCAGCGAGAGAACCGGAAAAATCATCAAAACCATTGACGAGATTGCCTTCCAGACGAATCTTCTGGCACTGAATGCCGCAGTAGAAGCCGCAAGGGCAGGTGAAGCCGGCGCTGGTTTTGCTGTAGTCGCTCAGGAAGTAAGAAATCTGGCCATTCGGTCAGCGGATGCGGCACGCAACACGGCCAACCTGATCGAAAACACAATTGCCGTCGTCAAGAAGAGCCATGACCTGACACAGGTTACCGAGGCATCCTTTGCGGAAAATATTGAAATCGCCAGACAAGTAGATCAACTGGTTCATGAGATCGCCTCCGCTTCCCAGGAGCAGGCGCAGGGCATCGGCCAAATCAGCAAAGCTGTCCTGGAGCTGGACCGGGTCACGCAGCAAAGCGCAGCGGGCGCCCAGGAGTCGGCCGCAGCAGCCGAGGAGATGAACTCCCAGACCACGCACGTTCGTGAGGTTGTCCAGAAGCTTGTCATCCTGATTCAGGGAAAAGCGAAATGATCCTGATGTTGGTTCAACGATACGGACTGAATCATGACCAAGTTCATAAAACCGCTTTTTTTTCCAGCAGTAATCGCGCCTCAGCCATGAGGCCATCGAGGGAGAAGGCATCACCCTCATAATCAGGTTCAAGGCTCCCGGCCAGTTCGACTTCGATGACGTTTTCCTCGCAGGTATTGAATAAAAACCTGCCCGGAGGAAAGAGTTTGTGCGTGTTGCGGATGAACACCACCTGAATGGGCGTCGCATGACAGAGCCTGGCAATTTTGAACGCGCCGCTGTCAAACGAACCGATCCGGTTGGTGCGGGAACGCGTTCCCTCCGGAAAGATAAAGAAATTCCCGCCGGTGGTCAGATAATCCTTCATATTTTTGATCTGGTCGATCATGTTGACCGCAAACAGACCTTCTCTCTTCGACGGGATATAACCGGATGTTCTTAAAATCCATCCGAAAACAGGGAACTTGAAATAGTCGCTTTTCACTATGGTTTTCTGTTTTTCAAAAAGGGATACCAAAAGAATGGGGTCGAGCAGGGAGAGATGGTTGGCAATGATCATGCAGGATCGAAGGGCCTTGACCTCCTCCGATATATGCCACTTGACGTTGGGAGCGAGCAGTTGCACGAGAGAGAAAAATTGCCGGTGAAGCCGGTGGTTCAGCCTTTGAAACACCTCTTCACGACCGGCCGGGGAAAAGAAGGCTACCAGGTAAAAGGGGGAAAACAGCACAAGGAATCCAGCGATGTAGTAGATCCAGAGGATGACTGTAACTGTGAAGTCGTAGAAGAATTTTCGCATGCCGCCCTCTTACTCGTATCTCGCTAATGATGGATCTCGTATTCACGTTCGCCCTGTCCGGCCCCGCGTTCCCGTCTCTTGCAGAATCGCCTCAAAAACCGGCGCAAAGTTGTCATTGCCCATGATCTGCCTGACGGCCTGAAAGGAGCCCAGGACGGTTCCCAGTATCCCTGGCGCCAGCAAATTCTGGCCAGCAAAAAAGATTCCGTTGAACGGCGCGCGGTGGAGTGCGGAAGTGGCCGCCAACTGGCTCGCAGAGCGCATGATGCCATAGGGTGAACCGTCCGGACTGTTCACCCAGTCCCGGAGCGTCAAGGGGGTATAGGCGTCGATGATCTTCCCGCCCGCCAAAGAACCGAAAATCTCTTCGGCTTTTCCGAGCAACCCATCGACCCGACTCATCTTTTCCTTGTTGTACTCCGCACCGCGCCGGCCCGTAAACGTATCCTGCCAGCGGCGCCACTCGGCAAAAGGACTCCTCGTGATCATCATTAAAAGACTTTTGCCTTCAGAAGCGGCGCGCAATTGATAGAAGACGCCGTCGGAAATCCATCCTTCCTGGTCCGTATGCATCCGGCAGATATTGTACGGCAGGGCGGGGTGGGTTTGGGCGTCGAGGAGGACGTGGGCCGCGAAAAGGCCTTCTGTCCCGGCAAGGCTTCGGATTCGTCTTGCCTTGCGAGGCTGTACGGCGCCCTCCGGCAGCATGTCCAGAACGACCTTGGGATGAACGGCAGCCACAACCCGGGGTCCCCGAAGCACCCTTCCGGAGGCGAGCCTCACCCCGGCAACTGCCTGACCCTCGATCAGGATCTCCGTTGCCGCATCGTTGCAGATGAGGCTGCCGCCAAGCGCTGTAAAGCGCGCGCTGAACACCTCCGCCAGATCCGACCCGCGGCCCTGCAAACGCCAGGCGGAGAGCAGATAGGAAGTCAACGCAAGGTGGTGGTAGATCACAGGGCAATCATGTTCCGAAAGTCCCATCCATCTTGCCGCGATGGAAAGAACGTTCCGCAACCGGTTGGAACAGTTCAGCTTCGTCAGGTAAACCGCGAGCGGCGAGAAAAAATCCATCCCGAGGAAAGGGATCGCAGGCGATGAGAGGAAAGAGAGGGAACTCTGCAAGTCGGCGACAACGCGGAGATTTCCGATGATCGCCGCGATGGGCTTTCGATCTTCCGGGAACGCCGTTTCCAGCGCCTCGGCGAATGCATCCATCCCTTCCGGCAGATCGAACCTGAAATCATCGAAAATATAACGGTCGATGGGTCCGCCCCGCCCCATCCGCTCCGCAGCGATCGCATCGGTGACGCCCATAAAGTCGAACATCCTCCGGAGAGGCTGGCCCTGCCCGAACGCGCCAAAATAGTGAACCCCGACGGGACAGTCGATTCCTTCCCGGCGGTAACTGCGCATCAGACCGCCCGGCAGGAGGTTCTTTTCGATAACAACCACACGGTGGTTCAGCCGGGCGAGGATGATCCCGGTCGAAAGCCCTCCAATTCCGGAACCAATGATCACCGCATCCAAAGGTTTCTCTGTCGGCATCCTGTTTACTTTCTTGAAGAATTCAGACGAACCGCTTGATCAAAAGGCTCGTATTCACGCCGCCAAAGGCAAAGTTTTCGATCCCCGCAATCCGGATCGGCTCTTCCCGCAGTTCCAGGGTATGACGGATCATGGCGCACTGTTCGTCGGGCTCTTCCAGGTTGAGCGTCGGGGCGATGAATCCGTCCTGCATCATGTAGAGGGTCAGGATGGTCTCGATCGCCCCGCAGGAACCCATGGTATGCCCCATGTATCCCTTGAAACCCGTCACCAATGGACCCTCACCGTAAACGGCATGGATGGCCTGGGCTTCGATCACATCGCCCATCTTCGTCCCCGTGGCGTGGGCGCTGACGAAATCGACCTCGTCGGCTGCCAGGGCCGCGTCCTCAAGGCCGAGACGGATGGTTTCGCTGATTCCGGCGCGATTGGGCAGGATGAGGTCCCCCCCGTTGTTGTTGCAGGCAAAACCAACGACCTCGCCCAGGATCGCGGCCCCCCGCTTCTTCGCATGTTCGTACTCTTCCAGGAGAACAGCCCCGGCGCCCTCTCCGACAACCAATCCATCGCGCTGCCGGTCGAACGGCCGCGGCGTACACCGGGGGCGGTCGTTGAAGGCCGTGGAGCAGGCCAGCAGGTTGTCGAAGACGGCCACTGTGGTCGTATCGTACTCATCCGCGCCGCCGCACAGCATCGCATCCTGCATGCCGAACTTGATCGACTCGTAGCCGAAGCCGATGGACTGGCTGCTTGTCGTGCAGGCCGTGGAGGAGGAGATGACCCTGCCGGTGATGCCAAACATCTTCGTAATGTTTACCGCCGTCGTATGAACCATGGATTTGAGGTAATCGACGGCGCCGATTGCCGCAAATTCGGAGCGCTCTCCACCGAAAAAGGTTTTATAGATCTCCCTCTGGACGGTGGGGCTGCCGTGGGTGGAGCCGAAGGCCACACCCAAACGGCCGGAGGTTACAAATTCGGGCGGCAGGCCGGCCTGTTCGAGGACCTCTTTGGCTACCTGGCAGGCGTAATATGCAACGGGGCCCATGGTCTTGCGGAACGTGCGCCGAAAGTCGAAATCAAGAGGATAATCAACGGTTCCAAATACTTGGGAGTGGATGACTTTCGACAGCAGGTGATCCTCGCGGAGCGGCTTGACACCGGACACCCCTCCCCGGAGGCTTGAGACGATCTCCGCACGCGTATGACCGATGGGCGTGATGGCCGAACAGGCTGTGATGACGACTCTTCTTCCGTTCATGGTCGGACGCAGGCCTCCCTCCGCGGCGGAACGGTCAGCCTGAATGTTTTACGCATGCGCTTCCCGTTCCCGCACCCGGACAAGCCCATCGACGTAGTCGATGATATGGTTGATGGTCCGGATTTCCAGGGCCATTTTTTTCTCGTCTTGTGTCAGTTCGGAATTGAGAAACCGTTCGATGCCCATGAGCAGCTCGATCGCATCCACACTGTCGAACTCGTAGCTCTGACGCAGATCGTCATCAAGGCCTGGCTTTTCAATCTCGAAATCGCGACTGAAAATATTCAGTATTTCTGTTTTGATCTCCTCTCTTGTCATCGGCTCCCCATCTTTCAGATTTGATATATACAACGGACCAGTGAGGGACTATAATGATTTTCCCGACGGATGACAAGCCCTACTTGCTTCAAAGGACAAGGTTTATGATTCGAAGAAAAATTGCCCAATACCTTTCCAGGAAGAAATATATCATTGAGATACTGGATCATCCAACGGATCTCAGCGAATTCAAAGAGCGTCCGACACCACGTTTGATCACCGGATTGATCCTGATGGGGTTGAGTTATGTAATCGGCTGGCCGGCAGTGGCTGCTTTGGGCGTTCTGGCCATCTGGCTCCGGGAGCCGATGATCGCCATCATCGGCTGCCCGGCGACCTACGCTCTCTCCCATCTTCTCTTTATTGCCGGCGCCTGGGTTGCGCGCGCACCCCACTACATGTTGCTGCTAACAAGATACACCATCCAAATTTTCATCAAGAAATTACTCTCCTGACAGATTATTCCCATTGCCTTTCCATCCATGGCTTGCGTATCTACCTTGAGATTTTTGCCGGCTCGAAATGGCGGCGGGCGGCGATGAAATCGGGCAGGTGCCGCGCCAGATGCCAGAGGCTGTGGCGATGCTCCCAGAGGCGATCCCGAAATTTTCGGCGCCAGACGGGATCGCTGTAGAAGCGCTTCACATGCTCGTTGTAGAGCTGGTCGAGCCGCTCCCGGGAGGCGATGCCCCTGGGAACAAAGACGAAGTTGAGGCAGTTCATCAATCGCCACTCCTCCGCGAAGCTCCCCTCTTCCCGGATCGTCTCCCAGATCGGGGCGCCGGGAAACGGCGTGAACTTTGTCATGTTCATGTCGTCGAGCCCCAGCGAAATGACAAAATCACTTGTCCGGCGGATCGACGCCTCCGTCTCGCCCGGCAATCCCATCATGAAGAGCCCTTTGGCCCGGAGCCCCGCCGCATGGATCATCTCCACCGTCTTCCGGACCTCCTCCAGATCCACGCCGGCCTTGTGGCGCCGGAGCATCTCCGTGTCGGCCGACTCGATGCCCAGCGAAACCATAAGGCAACCCGCTGCCTTGAGCATCGCGAGGAGCTCCCGGTCCGTCTGGCCGACCCGGACGGCGCAGTTAAACTGTACGCCCAACGGATTCCGGGTCAGCATGGCGCAAAGCTCGGCGATCCGCGGCCGGTTGGCGGTAAAGAGATCGTCGTAGATATTGAGGTGGCGAACACCGAAACGCATCCGGAGATGGCGGATATGGTCGTAGATATAGGCAGGCGAGTTCCAGCGGTAGCCCCGCATGAAGACGGAGCGGTCGCAGTAGGAACACTGGTAGGTGCAGCCCCGGCTGGTGATCATCGTCGCGCCGGGAAACCCGATGTAACTGAAGAGCGGCAGGTTGTATCCTCTCGGAAATCCTGCCAGTTTTTCGTAGGCGGGAAACGGCAGGTCGTCAAGGTTGGCAAGCGGCGCCCGCGGCGGGTTGACGACCACCTCGTCCCCGTTCTTCCAGATCAGGCCGTCGATCCGGGCCGGCTCTTCCCCCGCCGCAAGCTCGGTCAGAGTCCCCTCCCCTTCCCCCGGACAGAGACAATCGATATGGGAAAACCGTTCCAGCAGGTTCTTCCCCAGCGCGGAGATGTGGACGCCGCCGAAGACGGTTACGACGTCGGGCCGCGCCTCCTTGACGGCCGCCGCCATCTCCCAGGCGTCGAGAAAACCCGAGGTCGTCGCGGAGAACCCCACCAGTTCCGGGTCATGGCCGAGAATAAGTCGGACGTTAGCCCTGATCCCGGCGACCGCAAAGGGACCCAAGCAGTCGTGAACGAACACCTCATGACCAGCGCGTGTGAGACAGGCCGCGATGGAGAGCAGCCCCAGCGGGGCCATCCGGTTGGCCGTGGCGGTGATGTCCTTCTGACCGGGAACCCAGTTGGACCCGGCGGGGTGGACCAGAACGATGCGCATGGAGAATCCTCGGTACGTTACGCTTCGCTAACAGTTTCGGTGCGTTACGCTTCGCTAACGCACCCTACATGCTACAGGCTCATTACCTTTCGTAGGGGCAGGTTTGAAACCTGCACTACTTCTTTCGAAAGCGTCAAAAATACTTGATTTCCGTTTATCTCTTCCCTTGCCTCTCGGCAAGCAGCACCACGATATTTTTCCGGTGGTTGAGAAAAATGAGCAGGACCGTCGCTACCGTTCCGGCAATCGAAATGACCTCTGCGCCACCTGCCAACACTGCCGAACCTCCGAGGACAAAAACCATGCAAAAGGAAGCCACAAATGGAATCCTCGCGATGCCGTAAACCGCGACCCAGACGAGGCACGACAAAACGGCCCCCCAGGGGGCAAGAAGGATCGTGAACCCCAAAAATGACGCAACCCCCTTTCCGCCCTGAAACCGGTGGAAACAGGGGAAGCGGTTCCCCGTGACAAGGGCCATACCGACCCAGGCCACCTGCGAGGCCGGAAGCAGGTAGAGGGCAAGCGCCGCCAGACCGACGGCCCGTCCGGCATCGAGAAGCAGTACGACCGCAGCCCACACGATGCCTGCCTGACGATAGACATTCGTCGTCCCCGCATTCCCGCTAAATTTCATCCGCGGGTCTTCCTGGCCAAGCAAACCGAGGAGAATGATCGCGAAATTGATCGAACCGGTGAAATAAGCAAGCAGAAGCATCAGGATCAGGCGCATCCCGAGAGCCCCTCCCTCACCCAGGTGGGCGGGATCCGCTTCCCCCCGAAGATCTCCCGCATCTTAAGCCCCAGGATCGTCTCGACCGGTCGCCTTTGCAGATCCTGCAACCCAACATCGAAACACAGAACAGCGCCTTCATCCGGAAGGGGCGTGATGCGGCAAAAATAGGTCTCACCGATCCGTGTTGGGGAAAGGATCTCCCGCCGGTCGAACCCGATGGGGAAAACGACCCGGTTCCGGTATCGCTGTCCCCATACGCAGGC
>CAIUXU010000047.1 GCA_903903205.1 uncultured Syntrophobacterales bacterium | reverse complement strand
TGGGACCGGAAGGCTTTGATGCCCGGAAAGAGTTCGTTCCGCGCACGGAAAGATCATGGTGGTGGCGACCAAAAACGACTGCGGCAGAAACAGGCCGCAAGTAGTGCTAAAATTGAACGTCAGTGCCCGTTCAGCACGTTCTCTTTAGACGCCGCGGCGGAATTCGAGACATTTGGCGAGCGTCATCCGGTCCGTGTACTTGAGGTCGCCGCCCATCGGGATGCCGAGCGCGATCCGTGTTATCTTCACGCATCGCTCCTTCAACAGCTTCGAGAGAAGCAACGCCGTCGTCTCCCCAGGGACATTCGGGTTTGTCGCCACGATCACCTCCTCGACGGGGTGGGCGGCGAGCCGTTCGATGAGCTCGCGAATCCGGAGTTGCTCCGGACCGATCCCGTCCAGCGGGGAGAGCGCACCGTGGAGGACATGGTAAACCCCGCGATACTCGCCGCTCGTCTCCAGCGCGATTAGCGAATCGGGCTCCTCGACGACGCAGATGATCGTGCGGTCTCGCGCCGGGTCGGCGCACACTTCGCAGAGACTCCCTTCAGCCAGATTAAAGCAGACGGAGCAGAAGTGGATCTTCCGTTTCACGTCGAGCAGGCTCTCGGCGAAGCCGCGCACCTCCTCCTCCGAAGTGTGGAGGACATGGTTTGCCAGACGTGCTGCAGTTTTCTCTCCGATGCCGGGGAATCTGGAAAACTCCTTGATCAGGCGCTGGATGGGCAGGGCGTAGCCGGACATGGCTCCCCCTACATCAGGCCGGGGATCTGCATCCCGCCGGTGATTTTTCCCATCTCTGCTGCGGCCATCTCCTGGGCCTTCCGGATTCCCTCGTTCACCGCCGCAACGATCAGGTCCTGCAGCATCTCGACGTCATCGGGATTGACGACCTCTTTTTCGATTTTCAGCGAGAGAAGCTCGAACTTGCCGTTGACGGCAACCGAGACCATCCCGCCGCCGGCTGTGGCCTCGACGCTCTTCGCCGCCAGCTCCTCCTGAAGCTCCACCATCTTCTCCTGCATCTTCTTTGCCTGCTTCATGATGTTTCCGAAATTTTGCACCGGCACTACCTCCTTATTTTGGGGGTCAGGTCTTGAAATTTAGCGTTTCGTTTATGAACGCTAAATTTCAAGACCTGACCCCAGTTACTTGCTATTCTGACGGCGGATCGGGAGAGAGGTCCTCTGCATCATCCGGCGGCGCAAAGGGCGGCAAAGCGGCCGCCGGAGCCGGGGGATCGATCACCCTCACCTCCCGCACCTCCGCTCCGGGGAAGGTGTCGAGGATTTTCCGCACGAGCGGGTGGGAAAGCGCCTCCCGCCGGATCTCCTGGATCCGCTGGTTCTTTGCCGCCCGGCCATTTCCATTGCCTCCGTTGGCTGAAACGCCGGCCTCGGGTGCAAGCGTCTCGATCGAAAGCACCGTCTCCCGCCCGAAAAATTGCCGTCCATGTTCGGCAAGCGCCGCTTTCCGACCGACGACGTCGTCGAGAAAAAAATACCCCTTCTCGAAGCCGATTTTAAGAAGTCCCGGTTCGCA
>CAIUXU010000046.1 GCA_903903205.1 uncultured Syntrophobacterales bacterium | reverse complement strand
GGTGCAGGCCGGCAACCCCGACATCGTAGGAACGCTCAACCCGGCTGCCCATCGACTCTGCCGTGATTGCGGCCTCTTCCGCCACCGCGATGTCAGCCGTCCCTGCGCAGAGGACCATCACAAACTTGCCATCCACAGTGGTCTTGTCGGGCTTATCTCCGGGTCTGTCCACCACCAGGATCCGGGCGAGGCTGTGATAGGTGCAACCTTCGACCGCCGCCGCGATTTTCCCGGCGACATCCGGCGTCACTCGGGTTGCGAGCACTTTTGTGTGGTGTCCGGCAAGCCGCTTTACAATATCAACAACCTGCTCATCGGTTTTCCCCTGGCAAAAAACCACCTCGGGAAAGCCGGTGCGGATGCCGCGGTGCAGGTCGAGCTTCGCGCACCCGATGTCGTCATAGGGGAGGGTGCGGAGGCTGCTGAGCGCCTCATCGACCGGCATATTGCCTGATTTTACCTCTTCAAGGAGTTGCTTGAGCCGCAAAGCGTCCATTTATACCTTCTTCTCTTTGTCGAGAACGGCGTTCATGCTACCCATCCGGTAGCCGTTCAGATCCAGTGTTATATAGAGATAGTCCAATTCCTTGAACTTTGCCGCGACCTGCCGCCGGATTTCAGGAGAAGCGAGACGCACGATCTCCTCCGGCTCGACCTCGATCCGGGCGATCTCTCCATGGTGGCGCACCCTCACCTGCCGGAATCCCAGCGCCTTCAGGAACTGCTCCGCCTCTTCGAGACGGCGGAGGATGCCTGGCTCAATCCGGGTTCCATAAGGGATGCGGGACGAGAGGCAGGCGAATGACGGTTTGTCCCAGGTCGGCAGGCCCATCCGGCGCGAAACCTCCCGAATATCCTTCTTGGTAAACCCGGCTTCGCGCAGCGGGCTTCGGACACCGAGTTCCGCAGCGGCCCGGCTTCCCGGCCGGTAGTCATCGAGATCATCGACATTTGCGCCGTCCACCACCCGGTTGATGCCGTGTTCATGGCCGATGGCGATGAGCTTGCTGAAAAGTTCGGTCTTGCAGAAAAAGCAGCGGTCGGGGGTATTGGCAGCGAAATCGTTGTTTTCAAGCTCGTCGGTGTCAATACCGATGACGGTGATCCCCAATTTCCCCGCCGTTTCCAACGCTTCCGAAACTTCCGACTTGGGATAGGTCTCCGAAGAGGCCAGCACGCATACCGCGCGATCCCCGAGGACCTCTCCAGCCACAGCCGCCAGCAGCGTGCTGTCGCAGCCTCCGGAATAGCCAATAACAACACCGCCCATCTCTCTGAGCAGTGTGCGAAGCCTCTCTAATTTGAAATCAATTGCTTCCATGGCGCCTTTCCCGCTTCATCGATCGTAGCGTTTTGTACATCAAAGAAATCCGATCAAAACCGGCCATAATCAAGCCCTCCGTTGACTCATGTTGTCTTTCAATACCACCGATCTGCTTATTTGTGAAGAGCAAAGGATGTCGTTGATTCGATCATTCCTTGACAACGGAAACCACTTCATTCTATGTACCCCTGCTTGAAAAACAATGACTGCCTGTGAGGCGGTAAAAAAGGGGGATCATGCAGTACACACAAAGACGACTCAACCACGGATATACGAATCGAATTCTCTCGGTTGACCTGGGAAGCGAAGAGATAAGAATTCCCGACATCGACCCCGGGATCAGGGAGTATTTTATCGGCGGCCGGGCCCTCGGGCTCTACCTTCTCCACCAGAGAATCCAGCCCGGAACAACCCCGGGAGATCCGGAAAACCCGCTGATCTTTGCTCCGGGCCCGCTGGGCGGCATCCCCCAATTTCCGGGAACGAGCAAGTGCATGGCTATTTCGCTGTCGCCGCTGACGGGCATTCCTGGCGTATCGAATTTCGGCGGCCACTTCGGCGCTTATCTAAAATACGCCGGTTTCGACGCGCTGGAAGTCTCAGGGAAATCGGGCCGGGAAGTGATGATCCTAGATCG
>CAIUXU010000045.1 GCA_903903205.1 uncultured Syntrophobacterales bacterium | reverse complement strand
TCTTCATGGCAACTCCGTTATTGGTGCGTTCATGCTTCAACTTTTTTACCCGGCTCGAAGATCAACTCCTCGCCGTCGGTCTCCCGGTAGGCGCCGAGTGGGGCCGGTTCATCCAGAGAAACACCGGCCCGGTGACTGAACATCTCGAACGCATCCTTGTCCAGTTTTTTCAGAAACTTCCGCAAATCCACCCCCATCGGGCAAACCGCCGTGCAGGAACCGCAATCGACGCACCGCCCCACCATGTGGTAAATGCGCATGAGCTGGAAAAGCTGGGTGTCGGAAGGATCGGCCCCGATATCGACCCAGCGGGGCTGGGACTGGTCGGCGAAGCAGATCCGGCAATAGCAGGAGGGGCAAACGTTCCGGCAGGCGCAGCAGCGGATGCACTTGGCCATCTCCTTCTCGAAATAGGCCCACCGTGCCTCCGAAGGAAGGTTCTCAAAGGCGGTCACCGGCTCGTACTCCTTTTCGGCCTCCGCAACCGGCGCAACCTCGCCCGTTTGGATGTCTGCCATGACCGGCTTGTTGAAGCGGCATACCAGGCAGTTGTCGGCCAGCAGATCCTTGAGGGGCGCCTTCCGCTCCCCTTTGACGGTCTTCGCAACGATCTCTCCGTCATTAAGAGAACCTTCCCGGATCTCCTCGCCGCCGGCCAGGGCGGCCAGCTTCTTTCCGTCCAGATATCCGCCGCAGGGGACGCCGAGGATGACGATCTCGTCTCTCCCGTACTGCTTCTCCTGCAACTGGATCACAAGCGAGCGGCTCGTACAGCCCCGCGCAACGACGCCGACCACCTTTTTCCGCTTCGCTTCCGGTTTGACCCGTTTCTGGGCCTCATGGTGCTGGCTCAAAAGATCATGGACGAATTTGGCCAGATTCTGCACGCAGAAAGGATTCCAGACCAGCCGGTCCACCTCCTCCGGCGTCGTGATGAAGCAAGGGGTCGCCGTCAGCGGCAGGGTTCCCATCTCATACCCGACAACCACATCCACCCTCTTTTCGGCCAGGAGGTCCTTCGCCTCTTCCCGCAGCTTTTTCTCTACATTTTCCACTGTCGCAAATCCCTCATTCTGATGGACATTCCATTAGATTTCCTTGACGAGCTTGCGGGCCGGTCCGAGCGCCCGCACGGCGTCGGTGACCCCGCGGATCACCTGGGCAAACCGGTCCCCCTCGGAGGCGGAGACCCAGGTAAAGAGCGTCCGGTTCCCCTCCAGTCCGATGTAACCGAGGAAACTCTTCAGGGCGGCGAACTTCCGGCGGGCCGTCAGATTCCCGGTGATGTAGTGACACTCGCCGGGATGACATCCGGAGACCAGCACCCCGTCCGCACCCTCCTGCAGCGCCCTGAGGATGTAAAAGGGATTGATCCGCCCCGTACAGGGAACCCGGATGATCCTTATGTTCGGCGGATACTGGATCCGGCTGATACCGGCGAGATCCGCCCCGGCGTATGTGCACCAGTTGCAGACGATGGCGACGATCTTCGGTTCCCACTCGTTTGCCGACTCTTTGTCCGTCATAATCCTCTCCTAATACAACGCACCAATTTGCGCCAGGACCTCTTCGTTGTTGAAGCCGTTGAGGTCCGCCGCGTTCATCCGGCAGGATGCCGTGCAGACCCCACAACCTTTGCAGAGGACGGTATTCACCACAGCCGCCCCTTCCTTCTCATCCACCGCGATGGCGCTGAAGGGGCAGTTGATCTCGCAGAGGCCGCAGGCCATGCACCGCTCCTTGTTGACGTAGGCCGTCTTCCCCTCCGCCTCGATAAAGTCCTTCGCCAAAATCGTGCAGGCACGGGAAACCGCAGCATTGGCCTGGGTGATGGACTCTTCGCTGAACTTCGGGGCGTGGGACATCCCGCACATGAAGACGCCGTCCGTGGCAAAATCGACGGGCCGCAGCTTCACATGCGCCTCGAGGAAAAAGCCGTCCTGGTTGGTCGGCACCTTCAGCATCTTGCCGATCTCCGCATTGCCCGGGTTGGGAATGGTCCCCACACTGAGGGCCAGCAGGTCCGCCCGGAGCTCTACGCTCTCGTTCAGGATGGGATCGAATACGTTCACGACGATCTTGCCGCCCTCGGCCGTTACCTCTGGTTTTCGCTCTTCGTCATAACGGACGAAACGGACGTCGGCCTCCCGCGCCCGCTTGTAGTAATCCTCCTTGAGGCCGAAAGTGCGAATGTCGCGGTAGATCACGGTGATCTCCCGGTCCGGATCGGCCTCCTTCAGCTTCAGCGCGTTTTTGATCGCCTCGGAACAGCAGTAGCGGCTGCAGTAAGGGCGTTCGTCGTTTCGCGAACCGACGCACTGGATCATAACAATGCTCTTCGCCCCCAGGGCTTTGGCCTCCTTGCCGGCGATGAGCTTCTCCAGCTCCCGCTGTGTCACGACCCGGTCGGACGCGCCGCAGAGGTACTCATCCGTTTCTAATTCGTAGGCCCCCGTGGCGACGATCACAACGCCGTGTTCGACGAGATCCTCGGCCCCCTTCGTTCCCACCGTCGTCTTGTAGTTGCCGATGAAGCCTTCCAGCTTGCGGATCTCCGCCCCGGTGAAGGCGCGGATGAGAGGGCTCTTGGCTACCCGATCGAGCAGACCGGCCAGATGGTTACGCGTATCGAGACCTTCAAGGGTGTAGTAAAGCTTCCGGTAATTTCCGCCGAGCTCCGCATCTTTCTCGACAATGAAGGAGGCGAAACCCTGGTCTGCAAGCGACAGGGCCGCGGTGATGCCGGCAAGACCGCCGCCGATGATGAGGACCGCATGGTTGACGCTAAGCTGGCCCGGTTTCAGGGGCTTTAGAAACTCCGCCTTGGCAATCGCCATGCGGACGAGATCCTTCGCTTTTTCCGTCGCTGCGGCGGGTTCGTGCATGTGGACCCACGAATTCTGGTCCCGGATGTTGGCCATCTCGAAGAGGTAGGGGTTGAGCCCCGCCTTCTC
>CAIUXU010000044.1 GCA_903903205.1 uncultured Syntrophobacterales bacterium | reverse complement strand
TCCAAACAAAACGATAATTTGAAAGACCTGACCCCATGCCGTTTAACAGATACGTCCCCGTCTGCCTCGATCTGGAGCAGACTACATACGGCCGATCCCCGTTCAACAATTCAAAAGCTTCTCGAACCTTTTCAGAGGTGTTGTTCCGCTCGGAGAGGTGCGCCAGAAAGACCATCGAGAGATGGCTTCCGTGGCGGCTTATAAAATCACTTGCGTCGTCGTTGCTCAGATGGCCACAGTCGGATAAAATCCGTTCCTTCAGCAGGCGCGGATAAGAGCCGTTCATCAGCATCTCTTCATCGTAATTCGATTCCAGCAGTACCGAGTCCAGATCCTGGATGACCTCCCTCATTTGGGAGGTCACGCAGCCCGTGTCTGTAAACATCCCGAAACGGCCGATGACAAAACCGCAGGAGGTGACGTCGTGGGAAGTTTCGATCGGCGTGATTGTTAGATCCTTGATCTGGAATTCACCATCAAAATGGCGGACATCGAGCGGCCCCAGCTTACGCCGACAGGCCGCATAAACCTCCTCCCGGACATAAACCGGAATCCCGAGCCGTCTCGCAATCGGCCCGATCCCTTGATAGTGGTCTCCATGCGCGTGGGAGAGGACGATGCCATCCACCTCCTGAATCTCTTTCCCCAGGAGGGCCATCCGCCCAGCCGTTTCAGAGAAACTCTTCCCGGCGTCGAACAGCACGGAGGCGCCGTCAGATTGTAAATGATAGCAATTTCCATTGCTCCCGGATGCGATAATCGATAATTCCATGCAGCCTGCTTTCACTCCATCTCAATCTTGAAAATAATCGGGAGCTGTCCCCCCTTTTTTCAGTATTCGATCCCAGCGCGCTCTTTCACCCCTGCGTCGTAATGATGGCGGATCTGGTGCATCTCGGTCACCGTGTCGGCGAGGGTGATGATCTCCGGCGCGGCGTAGCGGCCGGTCAGGATCATGTCGAGCGCAGGCGGGCGGTTGCGGATCAGGTCGATCACGTCGGCAACAGGGATCAGCTTGAAATCGACCGCGACGTTGATCTCGTCGAGGATGACCATCTCGTAGTCCCCCGAGGCAACCGCCTCGCGGGCGATGGCAAGCCCCTGTCTCGCAAGCTCGATATCGAGCGGCGCGGGGTTCTCCCGCATCACGAAGCTGTCGAGGCCGGAGAGGCGGACGGTCAGGTTCGGGATAAAGCGTTCGGCGGCAAGGAATTCGCCGTATTTTCGCCCCTTCATGAACTGGATGACGCAAACCCGGAACCCCTGGCCGACCGCACGCAGAGCCTGGCCGAAGGCGGCCGTCGTTTTCCCCTTGCCGTTTCCGGTATAGACCTGGACAAGCCCCTTGCGGTACTTTTCCAGCAGCGCTTCTCTCGCATCTGCGGTTGGTTCCAACTCCTGCATCCTCTTTCGTGATTATTTCAGGCGGCGGCGGGCGACCTCTTCGGCGATCGTGTAGGGGTCGGTCTCTTTGCGAAGGAGTCGCCCGGCAATCTCTTCCATCTCTCCGCTCTCCGTCATCTCCTTCAGGATCGGGGCCAGGAGCGCATCGCGGATCGCGTCGTGGATCTCGACCATCGCCTTGCGCTTCATCCGGTCGCCCAGAAGATCGGTCTCCACGAGCCGCCGGTAGTGATCGCCAATCGCGGCGGCAAGCTCCTCCATGCTCTCCCCGAAGGGGCCGGGTTCAAAGCAATTGCCGATCCGAATGATTGGCGGACGCCAGCCGCCCTGGAAATCCGTGACCATGTTCAGCATGGACATGATCTCGCTCACAAGCTGGTGCGATCCGTCGCGGTCCGCCTTGTTGATCACGAAGATGTCGGCGATCTCCATGATCCCCGCCTTGATCGCCTGGATCTCATCGCCCATCCCGGGGACGAGGACGACGATGACCGTGTGGGAGTGGTTGATAATCTCCACCTCCTGCTGCCCGGTCCCCACGGTCTCCACCAGGATAAAATCTTTACCCATGACGTCCATCACGTGGACGGCATCGCCGACAGCCTTCGAGAGGCCGCCCAGTGCGCCGCGGGTGGCGAGGCTGCGGACGAAGACGCCCGGGTCTTCCGCGTGCCGCTGCATTCGAATCCGGTCGCCGAGGATGGCGCCGCCGGTGAAGGGGGAGGTCGGATCGACGGCAAGAACGCCGACGGTCTTTTCACGCTTCCGAAAGGAGGAGATCAGCGCATCCACAAGGGTGCTCTTCCCGGCGCCGGGCGATCCCGTAATCCCGACGACGTGCGCGCGGCCCGTGTGGGGGAAGATCCGCCGGATGGCGTTCTTCGCCTCGGGAAGCTCATCCTCCAGGTTTCGGATCAGACGGGAGGCAGTCCGGACATCGCCCTCCCGGATCCTGCGGACCTGTTCCATCCCTTCGAATTCGTCTGTCATGCAAAATCCTTCTTATTTCCGTGGCTGGACGTTCGTCCGAACCCACTGGACGATCGTGTCGAGCGGCGCGCCGGGGGTAAAGATCGCCTTGATGCCGGCTTCGTAGAGCTTCTGAAAATCCTGATCGGGGATGATGCCGCCGCCGATCACAATGATGTCCGCCGCCCCTTTCTCTTTCAGGATCTCGACGACGCGCGGAAAGAGGTAGCGGTGGGCGCCGGAGAGGCAGCTCAGGCCGACGATGTCCACATCCTCCTGAATCGCTGCGGCGGCGATCTGTTCCGGGGTCTGGTGGCAGCCGGTATAGATCACCTCGAAGCCCGCATCCCGAAAACAGCGGGCGAGGATCCGCGCACCCCGGTCGTGACCGTCGAGGCCCGGTTTGGCCACCATGATCCGTATTGTTTTCTCCGCCATCTTGCTCTCCTAAAACAGTCCCGGATCCCGGTATTCGCCAAACACTTCCCGGTAAACATCGCAGATTTCCTGGACCGTGGCCAAGTCTTTCACCGCCTGGATGCAGAAGGGCATCACGTTTTTCCCCGTTTTACAGGCGCTTTTCAGGTCATCGAGGTCCCGCTTCACCGCCCGCGAGTCGCGCCGCCGCTTCACGGCGGTCAGCCGGGCGATCTGCTCCTCCTCGACCTGCTCGTTGATATCCTGGACGGGGATCTCCTGCTTCGCGCTGGTCGCATATTTGTTCACGCCAACCATGATCTTTTCGCCCGCATCGATCTGCTGCTGGAACCGATAGGCGGCGTCGGCAATCTCCAACTGCGGAAACCCCTTTTCAATCGCAGCAACCATCCCGCCCATCGCGTCGATCTTCTCGATGTAGGCCCAGGCCTCCTCCTCCATCTTGTTCGTCAGGGACTCGACAAAATAGGAGCCGGCCAGCGGGTCGATCGTGTTGGCGACGCCGGTCTCCTCTGCGAGGATCTGCTGGGTGCGCAGCGCAATCTCGACCGCGTGGTCGGAGGGGAGGCAGAGCACCTCGTCAAGGGAATTCGTATGGAGCGACTGTGTCCCGCCGAGGACGGCCGCTAGCGCCTCGACCGCCGTCCGGACGACGTTGTTGTAGGGCTGCTGGGCGGTGAGCGAGCAACCGGCCGTCTGGGTGTGAAATCGCATCCACCAGGAGCGGGGGTTCTTCGCATGGAACCGGTCGCGCATCACCCGCGCCCAGATCCG